>JBDUDG010000361.1:0-3643 GCA_040003045.1 Saprospiraceae bacterium
GGAGCCGAACAGCGCGGCGTTGCGCTCCTCGGGGTCCGTGCCGGCGAGCTGCGCCTGGCGCTCGGCCTGGCGTGTCTCCAGGGCGTGGGCGTAGTCGTCAGGCATGGGGGCGTCCTCCCCTGCCCTGCCTAGCAGCCGCTCGGCCGCCGGCGGCAGCGCCAGGCGGTAGGCGTTGGAGGTTTGCTGGACCTGGGGGCCTGGCCCCCGGTTGCCGGTTGGGATGTAGCGGCGCACCCAATCGACGAACCCATAGCGCCGCAGCGCCGCCAGCGCCCGCACCACGGCGTCCTTGGAGCGCCGCGTGCGGGCCATGAGCGTCAGCAACGCTGGCTCAAGACGGCCGGTCCTGTAGTCGACCAGGCGCAGCAATTCCCGCAGCACCTCGATCGCCACCGTCCCCAGTGGCCCGTTTCGCGCGCCTGGCTTCTTACCGGCCCGCTCGAACCGCTCGGCCGCGGTCAGGAACCGCGCCACGTCCTTCGGCTTGAACGGCCGCCAGAACATCCCCTCGAACCGGCCTTTCGGCCGGCTGTGACGGCGTACCGGCTCCGCCGGCCGCCCTCCCCATCCCTGCTCCGCGCACGGCGCAAAGCCCTCAAACATCAGTCCCATGTCCGTCCCATTCGGGTTGGGTCGGCCCTTCGCTGGCGCGGCTATCCGATAGGCAAAGCTCCGCCGTCGCCGCCGAAGCGGTTTTTTGTTGACTACGGCTCGGTTTTGGGGGAGCTTCGGGGTCAGCGACGACACCGAGGGCAAGTTCCCCCTCACCAAGTTATCGAACAGCCCGGGCGCCAACCCGGGCTTTCGTCTGTCTGGGCCTCTGCATCCGCCAAGACGCGGAACCCCGAACAGACGAACCGGCGCAACACTTCGCGCCGCTAGGCCAGCGTGAGCCGATTCCTGAGTCTCAGAAAACAGACCTCGCCAACCTTCACGAAGCTGGCAGATGCTTAACGAAAGGTTTCAAATCGACCTCTCGCGCACAGGCATATTGTGGAATTCATTGGGCTTTTTCGGCAAGTGCCGCGGTTAACCGACCGTAAAAGCTAGGCTTTTGTGGGCGGTCCTCATGTACCTCGCCGAGGCGGCGCCGTTGTTCGAATTGGCGATCCAAAGGGACGGACTCTCCGCCGTTGGGGCGGGTCCCCTTGACCTCGATCCGACCAGCTTAGGAGCCGCATGCCCTCCGAAGGACACTTGTGATGCTTCGCGATGGCCTGGGTCGCTGACCCTCTGAGGCGAATGAACGGCTTTCTGACTGCCTAGCCGAAAGTGATTGGCCCATTCGGTACGGTCATTGATCGGCAGTGGCCGGGCGCGACGCATCAACACTTCATTAACCCCGGCTCCGCTAGATAGCTGATAGCTACCAAATAGCTTTCCGCTTGCCTGCTGTTCGCGACTTGGTATCTGGTAGCTACTAGTCGGCTATCTGGTAGCTACCAGCTTTCATCAGGGGAAAGTCGAGATGCCGGTCATATCGTTCATTTCGCCCAAGGGCGGCGTAGGCAAGACCACCGCAGCGACGCTGCTGGCCACCCAGCTCGCGCGGAAAGCAAAGGTCGTAGTCATCGACGCAGATCCGAACCGGCCTATCGCTGCGTGGGCGAAATTGGCGGGTAAGCCCGACAATCTCGAGATCGTCACCGACGCCAATCAGGAAAATATCATCGACAAGATTGACGCGGCAAGCCGAGAGGCTCCGTTCGTGGTCGTCGACTGCGAAGGCACGGCTTCACTTACGGTCGCGTATGCCATCGGCGCCTCCGACCTGGTGATCGTTCCCACGCAGGGTTCGCAGCTTGACGCCAAACAGGCGGGGAGAGCGCTCGTCCTTATCAAGAACCAGGAGAAGCAGGCGCGCCGCCGCATCGCTCATGCGGTTCTTCTCACTCGCACCAGTCCAGCCTTAAAGCCGCGCACCTTGGGTCATATTCAGGATCAACTCCAGGAACATGGCGTTCTCGTCTTAAATGCGCAGCTAAACGAGCGTGAGGCGTTCCGGGCCATGTTCTCGTTCGGCGGGACCCTGGAGACCTTGACGCCCGACCAGGCCGGAAACGTCGAGCGCGCCATTGGCAATGCACGGGCCTTCGCCGCCGAAGTGGTCGATCTCCTCAAGAGGGCAGGGGAGGGCGACAGCCCCGCTTCGGAAAGGGCCGTGGCATGACCGCCGAACGCGCCTCGATGTTTGGGGACGATGATCTCGACCTCTCGGCTTTCCAGGCCGCCCCAGCGGGCGAACGGCCGAAGATCTCGAAAGACGCGATACGCACGGCAGCCGCGGAACGCGGCTTCATCAGCCGCGAGCCGGAGGCCGATCTCCCGCTCCCCGCGCCGGCGCGGCAGCGGCGCTATACGACGGGTCGTAACCGACAGCTGAATCTCAAGGTGACGGAGGCGGCCCTCCAACGCTTCTACGCCCTGGCGGACCAGCAGGGCTGGGTGCTGGGTGAGACCTTCGAGATGGCCGTCAATGCTTTGGCGGCAAAGATAGGGGGAGGGGCGTGACGGCCCATGCGCGCCCCTGGCGGCCTGCAATAGGCTGACCCGACGCGTTATATCATTGCTTATATATATCAGCGCTGCTATAAAGGCTAAGTGTGACGGAAGCTCAAAGAACGCCCCTTCGCGGCTTGGAATTCATCGGGTCCAGCCGAAAGGATCTCGGTGAGTTCCCGGACGAGGTAAAGGGCGAGGTTGGCTACGCGCTCTACACGGCCCAGCTCGGGGGAAGGGCGCCCAGCGTCAAGACGCTGAGCGGCTTTGGCGGAGGAGGGGTGGTGGAGATCGTAGAAGACCACGATGGCGACACCTACCGCTGCGTCTATACGGTGAAATTGAAGTCGAGCGTCTACGTGCTGCACGCATTCAAAAAGAAATCGAAGCGCGGGTCAGAAACGCCGAAGCATGACATCGCCCTGGTTCGGACGCGCCTGCGCGAAGCAGAGGCTTTGGACAAGGCGATCAATTCTTAACGTGAGAGGAAATCGATTATGACCGCTGAAGCTGGACCCAAGAGCGCCTTTCATGAACTCGGCCTGCCTGACGCGGACGAACTGCAGGTGAAGGCTGACCTGCTCCGCTTCGTCGCCGGCGAGGTCAAAGGGCGTGGCCTAACGCAGAAGGAGGCCGGAGAGCTGCTTGATCTCGACCAACCCAACGTCTCGGCGCTGATCAATGAAAAGTTCAGCCGCTTCTCGATCCAGAAGCTGATGGCCCTCCTCGGCCGGCTTGGCTTCGCGGTGTCGATTCACGTCGAAGGGCGGAACGTGTCACTCGACGTGCCGTACCGGCGGGCGGCGTAAGCCTATGACGGAAGACGCCAAAGGGCGCGTCGGCACCAGCTTCGCGGGGTTCCGCGACGAACAGCGCATCCGCAAGGAGGTGGAGGGCCAAGCCATCGAGGAGCTGATCTCCGTCAGCGAGCTTGAGCCCTACGAAAAACTCCAGGTGCGTTCTCGCCAAGTCCTCCTGGTCGGCGAACTGATTGACGACGTCATCGCCGACATCACAGCCGCCGAATATGGCGCCGAATATTTCTGTCGCGGCAATCCACGACGGTGAGTGACATTTCTAACTGAGCTAACCTGCGACATCTCTATCCGGCGCAGACATTGGCGGGAGTCTAAGGCGCATTATC
>JBDUDG010000057.1:0-12295 GCA_040003045.1 Saprospiraceae bacterium
GAATCATTGGGATCAAGAAGCCGCTCAAGAAAACCTTCGATAAACCATTCGGCCATTGGTTCGCCGGGATGTTGACGTCCGATGACCCAGATGATTTTTTTATCTCTTCGTGGCTTTCCAATTACGAGCATATCGATATTCAGGCCATTGAAAGTTTTACCGACGATTTCCACCTTTACATTATCGGCAAGCTGTGCCTGATGAATGAGATCTAAATGACGTTCATAAGAATAAGGGGCGAAGTAGGCAAAATATACCGCATTGTGTGCCGGTGTAAAATTAAATTTAAGTACACCGTTAACATAGGATGTTGGAATTCTGAACCATTCTTCGCGATCGTAGGAGACGCATACTTTATAATTTTTCCATCCTTCCGGGTAAGAAGTTTTTCCGGCATTGATGATTGAAAGTTTGCAATGTTTTTTTGCAGCACCGGTCAACCTGAAATGAAACCATTGAAGGAAATCTGAATTGGTGTCCTTGCGGATCCTGAGACGGATCTCGTTTTTATTGGCATCAAGAGAAGCGACTTCGATATTGCCACTGTCAAAATTGGATGAAATCTCCATTGGATATAGATTTGTAAAATGGGTATGCATGACAAGATACTATTTTAGAAAAGGCCCTCAGAAGTTAAAAAAGTCATAAACCTCAATCCTTCAACATAACCAAACCAAATCGCCTGTATTTTGGTGGCGACAAATTTAATTATCTTGTTCTTGTAAAAACCATACTTATGAAAAACATCTTTATTCTCCTGGTATTTGTGTTAGGCTTATCCCAATTAGCTTCCGCCCAATCTGCGAAATCCATTTATTTTGAACTGGGTGGTCCAGGACTTGCTTCTATCAATTTTGATACCCGCTTCGGAGCCAAAGAAGGTGGATTAGGTGGTCGTGTGGGTGTGGGTGGATTTACGGTGGATGGCGCCGGGGTCATATTTATTCCTATTGCATTAAATTATCTTTTAGGTAAGGACAGTAAAAATTATTTCGAAATAGGAGCGGGTGTGACTCCTGTGCTTGGAACGGGGGATCTGGGGGGTGACGGAAATTTTTCAGGAACATTTGGTCACCTCAATTTTGGCTACAGGTTACAACCTTTGGATGGTGGATTCACCTTTAGGGCATTTATTACACCTGTATTTGGCAATGGATTTTTTATCCCGTATTACGGCGGGGTATCCTTCGGCTATAAATTTTAGAAAGCTCAGTTTAGATTAAAAGAATGCAGTGCATGCACATCACCCATGGATGAGGTGGTCATGATTAATCCGACCCCCTTTGCATAATAGTATTGGGTAAAGAACTGGGTGCTGATAAGATTGCCGTTCATATTGATTTTGCTTTCTGCTTCAAGCATCACCACATTGAGGTACTTTTTGCCATCGACATTTTTACTGATGCCTCTTTCTTTTACAGTGAAGGACATGATGCTGTTCAGCCCATTGGCGGTAAAAATGGCGTCCCATGTTTCGCCTTTTTGTAAATCATCTTTGAGCCATAATTGGTAGTTGCCAAGAGCCAACAACTCATTGTACATGATTCCATTTTCTACTTTGACGTTGGTACTATCCGGAACTGTGCTATTCTTCATTGTAACTATTGTACCATTGACGTCGGTTACAGAATTGGTATATATGCTTCCGTCCTTTTGTTTGTATTCCCATTTATTTCCGGGGGCAAGGGGATAGTACTGCATCATGATTGAGATGGTTAAATGATTGAAATAGTTGTGAGGCGTAAAAATAAGCCAGGTTAGGGGCCAATCGTTTTGATAATTATTCTGCGGTTGGTATAAACGAGGGTAAGGAAATAATATTTCATTTTGGTCTTGATCTGTGTTCATATTTCCTGTAAATTTCATTTCTTAATTACTGAGTTGAAACCAAAAATCGCACGGAGAGCACTGAAGGAAATATCACGAAGAGCACGGAATATAAAACCCGTGATCTCCGTGAAATTATCTCCTTTTGCTCTGTGCGAAATAAAGACGTCGGGATTGAATTAGGAAATTCGGGACACATCAGGAAAGTTTCGCACAGAGAGCACAGAAGAAATTTCACGGAGGATACGGAAAAAGTATTTTAGAATCAATAAAATTGACATCAGTTGAAACATCAGGAGCTTACTTCTCGTATCATTGGGATATGTATAAAAGTACATGCTGAGCTTGGACCAGGTTTACTTGAATCTGTTTATGAGGAGGCTATTTGTTACGAATTAGATAAGAATAATATTGAATTTAAACGACAACAGGGCTTTAGGGTTAAGTATGATGAAAAGAATATGGGGAAAGGCTTTAGGGCTGATATAATAGTTGATAACAAAGTTGTATTGGAGGTTAAATCAAAAGATATGATTGTCCCGGTTGATTCAAAAATAGTGCTTACGTATTTACGTTTTACGGAAATTGAAGTAGGTTTATTGGTAAATTTTAAAGTGGTTTTATTGAAAGACGGAATAACAAGATTGATCTTAGACCGGAAACGATCAAATCCGTGAGCTCCGTGCTTTTGTTACTTTTTACTCCGTGCGAAACTTTTCAAAATTATGGTGTAGTCCCGTGGGGAATCGAACCCCAATCTAAGGTTCCGGAAACCTTCATACTATCCGTTGTACTACAGGACCAATCATCAGAGATTGCAAATATAATGAGACTTAAAGGAAGAGAGAAAGTACCGGATATTTTAGGTTAAGAGGTTGATCGGTCATACGCTTAAAAGTTTAGTTGGTTAAGAATTTAGAGACCCAGAAAATAACCCGTTAATTCTATTTGTGCATCTTTAAGATCGTAATGACGAATTACTTCATTCAACAAACTATGGCGTACGACGAGGATTAAAGTTTTTGTACTCATCTTTTTCAATGATGATCGAATCCAGAGGTCCCAACCACCGCCGTTCAGTTCCAGCGGACCCACTTCATCAAGGATGATGTATAGAATAGCAGGATCAGCAAGAGCATTATCCAGCCAGGTAGTTGCTGTTTTGAAAACTTCTCCATCAAATACAAACCGTCCAATAACAACATCTGCGTCAGAAGTCCTTTCTGTTTTCTGAAAAGAAATGGTTTTCTTATCTTTTACATTATACATCATACGCATGCCACCATCATCAGGTGTGAGAAATCCACCACAATCCTGGCGACTCATTGCCCAGTGATACAACGTTGTCGTCTTAAGACTTCTTACCGGTCCGGTGAGGATCAGGATCATGGTAGGTTTTATATTGTAAAATGTAAAGCATTGTATGCAGTAAAAAAGTTTTTAACCGATGGAAAAAACCCAAAGCGGCAGTTTCTTTCCAGGCCTTATCCAATATCCACATCAGTTGTGGAAATATTTCCATGGTAGCGGATATTTCACTTGCTAATTTCTCGTGTTTTTGATGAAGCCATTTTTGAAGAAGACGAATGAAAAGCGGGGCCAGGAATACAAACCAGACCAATAAAATTCCCACAGCTCTAATGACCAGAAACAAGCCACTCTTTATGCCATGTTCTTTTCCCGGCATGAAATAAGTTAGTGCCACAAGGATCAATAAAAAGATGAAAAAGAAATACCGCTTTATATTATTTCTCTTTCGTTGCTGTGGTGTGTTGAAATCTTTTTTATCTGCATCGCTTAATTGCAATTGGTATTTGCTCTCTCCCCAATGCTGATCAATAGAATGAATAAGTCTATAAATAAACAAACCAATCAATATGCCCGCCAATACATGTATCCCCAGGTAGGACATGATGATCATCTGTGACGAGGACCAGGGCAGGAATACGCCCCATTGTTGCGTTACCCATTCCCCCCATGAATTAATTGCGGACCATAAAGTGTTTCCATAAAGGACAGTTAACGTGAGCAGTCGCTGCATGGCTGATTCTACAAGGCCAAGTGTCACAAAGAGAATGGAGCTAAATAATAGCCCGGGAATATAAGAGTAGATCAATGCGCCTGTAACTCCCTGAAAAAGGACTGCGATGTAAGCCGTTGGTGGTGAATGCGGACTAACAAGGCCTTTAATGACGAGAACAATGACCAGCGACGTCATCATGGTGCGCCATTTATGATCTGACATTGCGCAAATCATGGCAATACAAATCATGGCAAAACCGCCCACAAACAGACCTGAAAATGGTGATTGAATAGCATGCAGAAAACCACCAAGGCCACATTCATTCAATGCCCAGAGTGCAGTGAGACGTTGAATGGCAATGGTGCGATCAGCGGGGGTGATGTTTTCGAACATGTAAATTAAAATTTCAGATAGTCCCGGTAATGTGTCTGAAGGTAAGCCTTTGCATCAAGGATGATAGAGTCATTCAATGGTGCCATTGAGGTAGTATCACTTGCATTTCTAAGAGACTTGTCAGCGAATGTGTATGTGAATTTTTCAAGCGGCGTTATCCATCCCAGGACATTGCTGTTGGTATAGTAAGCGAAATTTTTTGTTGATGGGTTCAGGACATCTTTTCTCCTTGGGAAACCATCAGCACTTTTATGAAGTTGATTCAAAATAATCGCGGCTATATCATTTTGATTGTCCGTTTTATCAATAGTGGTTCCGCGTAAAGAATCAATTAAAACATTTCCATAAAAAAGCAATGGAATCCTTTTAGATTCTGGCAAATCGAGATTTCTTATATTAGGAAGCCGATGGCCATGATCAGCTACCAGAATGAAAAGCGTGTTATCATACCATGGTTCATTTTTGGCTGCTCTGAAATAATCACCTAAGGCATGATCAGTGTAGCAAGCAGCCTTCCTGAATCTTCCACGCTCAGTATTCTCATTGAAAGGTGTTTGCATAGGCACCTCAAATGGATGATGATTCTGTAATCTGTTTGCAATGAAACGCCATATTGCGCTATCTAAACTCATTCTAAATGGATTAAATATTTTTTTCGTAAAACAACATACATTTTAGAATAATCTAAATGGAAAAATATTACTTTTGATCTCCCTCCCTCCTTCATAACCCCAATCAGAACTGTGAGTGTATTTTTTGTTTCTCTTTATGATTGACAAAAACGGTATCTGAAAGGAAATCTCCATTCTTTCAATTTTTTCTAGTTTTAAAATCACTTATCAGCAATGATGAGCAAACAAAAATTCATTAAACCATTCAATATCAATATAAAAAATAACATTATGGCACTTCCCGCAATCCGATATTTGTTAAAATTGACTTTTGGTGTAATAGTCATGTTATATATTCCACTGCATTCCTCTGCCCAACAGAATAACACAACAAAATGGACAGAGATCTGGAGCAAGAAAGGTGGAAATTTCTATGAAATCAGGAAAGACTTTTACCGGTACTGGGAAGGAAGAAAAATTGGAAAGGGAAAAGGATTCAAACCCTTTAAGAGATGGGAGGCATACATGGAGCCAAGAGTTTTTCCAACCGGTGACATTTCGCTGCCATCAACAACCTATGTAAATTATCTTTCGTGGTTGAAACTTAATCCTCAGGAATTGGATCATGGTTCAAGAGCAGGTGGCTGGATTTCACTCGGACCTGTTGGAAAGCCGGCAGGACCAAGTTTTCATACGGGCGCCGGACGTCTAAATTTTATCAGATTTCAACCGGGCAACTCAAACATTGTATACGTAGGTGGTCCGGATGGAGGTTTGTGGAAGTCAACGAATGCGGGTAATTCGTGGACAACGAATACGGATTTTTTAACTGTAATTGGCGTTGCTGATCTTGCCATTGATCCCGTCAACAGTAATATCATGTACCTGGCGACGGGAGATATTGAAAGTGATAGAGCCACTATTGGTGTGCTTAAAACTATCGATGGAGGAGTGACCTGGAACACCACAGGTTTCACATTTCTTCCCTCTGATGGCTATAAGATTTCAAAACTCTTAATGCATCCATCCAATCCATCAGTCATGATTGTATCTACAAATGCAGGTGTGTTTAAAACTACCGATGGATGGAATACCTGGTCACAAAAATACTGTTGTGCATCACTGACAGATATGGAATTTAAACCGGGCGATCCAAATACTATGTATGCATGCGGGACAGAGTTATTTAGATCCACTGACAATGGTGACAGCTGGTCACCTGTTACAAGTGGTTTGCCGTCATCTAATGTTTCACGTATTGCTTTAGGAGTTTCTGAAGGTAATTCTTCTTATGTGTATGCGCTGATCGGGAAAGCTTCTGACCAATCTTTTCTGGGGCTATATAGGTCTACAAATAGCGGGACCTCATTTTCACTTAGATCCTCCAGCCCGAATTTATTGGGTTATGAATCGGACGGATCGGATAGCGGCGGGCAAGCGTTTTATGATCTGTCCATAGCGGTGTCTCCGACCAATGCAGAAATCGTGACCACTGGTGGAGTCAATCACTGGCAATCCACAAACGGAGGGACGAACTGGAACATTCTGACGCATTGGAATGGAGAAAATGGTGTCCCATTCACACATGCTGATATACATGAAATCAATTATTTGCCAGGAAGCAGCACTACATTTTTCTCATGCAATGATGGAGGGTTATTTAAAACGACGAATGGAGGTACCACATGGTCAGATTTAAGTAATAATTTAACATTGGGGCAACAGACAGAAATCGGATTATCCCAGACAGATGCAAATCTATATATAGCAGGTCACCAGGACAATGGAACGAATTTACACTCCGGGAGCACATGGACTAATGTGTCCGGAGGCGATGGAGCAGATTGCTTTTTCTCTACAACCAGCAATGACACGATTTATTATTCTTATGTGAATGCTACGTTTTACCGCTCAGATGATGGAGGAGCGAATTACAATGAAATTGTTACCGGATTGTCAGGAACGGCTGATTTCTATAGTCGATGGTATCAGGATCCTGTCAATTCTAATATTCTCTATGCTGCCGGCAGGGACATACTGTTTAGCTCACAGAACAAAGGAGATAATTGGGATGCATTAGTCAGTGGGACAGGTTCCGGAAGTATAAAAGCAGTTGCTGTAGCACCAAGTGATCATACCATTGTATACATTATTAATTCTAATGCTGTTTCTAAATCAACTGATTCTGGAGCCAGCTTTAGTAATATGACCGGAACCCTGCCTATAGGGAATGCATCACTGACGGACATCATTGTTTCTAATACAAATGCAGACCATGTCTGGGTGTGTTTTTCCGGATATAGTGATGGAAACAAAATATTTAAAACAACGGACGGAGGCACAACATGGATTAATATATCCGACGGCCTTCCGAATATTCCAATGAATAGTCTTGTCTACAAGGATGAAAGTGCTCTTGAAGAAATCTATGTGGGCGCCGATATTGGTGTTTATTATTTTAATAATACGCTCGTTTCATGGTTACCCTATACATTCAACATGCCTAATGTTGCTGTAAAAGACCTTGAGATTTATTATCCTACATCAAAGCTTCGGGCAGGCACATATGGAAGAGGGACATGGCAAAGTGATCTATATGATGCGAGTGCTGACTGTTCGATCGTCGTGGTGAATGCGAGTGATGATGGACCAGGTTCTTTGAGACGAACGATAGCATGTGCACCGGAAAATTCTACCATTTCTTTTGATGCCGGATTGGTTGATGGTATTGGAAATGACACCATATATCTTACCTCGGGCCCAATCTTAATTTCTAAAAACATAAGCCTGATCCAATCAAGTGGAAATATCGTGAAAATAAAGGCCGTGACTACAGGACCAATATTTACCATTGCCGGATCTAAAAGCCTTTGGCTGGAATATGTCAATCTCATCTCGGGAATGAATGCCAATAATCGTGCGATTCAGAATAATGGGAACCTTACACTGAAAAATGTCAATATTTATCAAAAAGCAGCTTTTGCGGGGACAGGATCGCCCTTTACGAATATGGGAAATGTAACGGTCATGCAAAATGTGAACGTGATTAATAACTAATAAACGAAGAGAACAGTTTTATAGATTGTTACCACTTCGAGATGGAAAATGAAGTACCTAAAGAAAAGGATGAATCGAATACAGGTTCATCCTTTTTTGTTTGTTGAACTTTTCATTGTGCTTGATTTAATACCCGAAAAAATAGCCTTCAGGCAATAATTGAAAAATGTTTTTTCAGGATCCCGTTCGTATTCAATAATCCCAATTCGGGAAGCCTCTCCTTTGATTGGATTAGCATCAAGAATTTTTTTATTAGCTATTTTCGTCAGCAGTCTTTCTTTCAAGCCAGTAGTATCATCTGTAGTTTTATTTTTAAACCTTATAGCCAGGTCATCATAGAGAAAAAGCACCTTTCCATTAGCACCAGAATTATTGGCCGTGAAGCCAAAATTCAATGCGTTTATTTTACCATAAGCATAGATAAATGCATTGTGATTTAGAATGTGATTTAGATCTCTTGCAGCCATAGAAGAAAGCGATCCATTCATAACGAATGTATTTTTCGAATCGAACACTTTGCCACGAGCCAGAATATGCAATTTACCTTTTCCGGAGACGAATGCGTCTGCAATGAGCTTTAAGGTATCATTAGAATTGTAGTGAATGGAGTCATTGGTGATATTGTAAAGCGAGGCTTTGGCTTTACTAAAAGAAATTGTACCGGGATGATTTGCATTTTCAGCGTGTTCCGTATATACTATATTTCCATTGAAGAGATTGACGGAATCAAGATTAATAGTTACAGGTATTTTATAAAATATATCCTGAAAAATCGGTTTGGTCACATGAAGATATTCCTTTCGCCGATCACGAAAGACATCCAGATCCAACTTACCGATCTCACAATAGGAGGCATTGAACCTATCTTCCCTTAGTAAATCTTCAGCACAGAAATTATTGAGGGTAATATCTGAGAATACGGCTTCAATCCTATCGGTTTGATACCGCTTGCGGGATGTGAAATCATAGCCTTTGTAATTTGGATGCACCTGAAAATGGGGGATAAAAAGTGTTTCTGTTTGAGTTGAATACCTTATGCTGTCAGCTTTGAATGAATACAGGCTATCCGGTGTGTGAAATAGTATTTCAGGAGATGAAAAATCAAAATTCGATATAGTAAAATGTGCTAAAACATCCCCCTTTAAAACCTTAAAATCCTTAGCCCGTAATTTTCCCTGACTTAATGAATATAATTTGGTTGAAGTACTGTCCATCAGATTAAAATCTAGACTATCGATATTAATTTCCCTGATATCGAGGCTAAATGGAAGTCCAAAAGCATGTAGACTTTTTTGAGGATGCAGTATCCTTCCGGAAAAACTTCCCTTCTCAATATTTAATTGTTGAAAAATCAGCTGATGGGAAAAAATGGCTTTCAACAAATGAAACCCGTTGAAAAATATGGATGGAAACTCTCCGGCTAGAACCGTAGAATCGCTGTCCGGAACATGTTCGAAAAATCTGACATTTTCTAAATTGATTCCGAGAGGAAAAAAATGTATACGGTCACGTCTGACATCTATGTTATAACTGACGTTCTCTTTGTTAAATGAAGATTCTATGGTTTTACGGATCAGGGGTTCAACAAAGAGTGTCGCAGACAATTTAAGCATGATGGCAATCAGCACAAAACCGGCCAGAAGAATGAAAACTGTTTTTCTTTTCATTGCAGAAACGAGACAACTTCAACGGAGGAATTGTTCATTAAGGAAAAAAATAGTTGCAAGAAAAGGGCAGGGATGAGAGTCTAGTAACGACGTATTAAAATAACCCCGATCACAACGAAAAGTATCCCAATCAGACGAGGAATGTTAATTTCCCTGACAGGAACGCCTAAAAATCCGAAGTGATCTATTGGAAGTGTAATCATCATCTGCCCAAGAATAATAATGCTGAATGTTAAGGCAATCCCCAGGCGTGGAACAACGATGACAACCGCTGTGACAAAAAAGGCACCGCATAATCCGCCAATCCATGAGACCGGTGGGGCCAATCTGAAATTTCCAAGATTGCTTAAGGGAATACGTGAAACAATAATATAGATTAGAAGCCCGACCAGGCCGACTGCGAACGAAAAAAAAGCAGAGAGAACCGGGCTCTGCAGATAAGCAGCCAGTTTGTTGTTCATGGCAGCTTGCGTAGGCATCATGGCTCCGGCAAGTAGAGCGATCAGAAGAAATATCCAGGGCATTTTAATATTTGTTAGTTAGTGATTTAATCAGTTTTTAGATTTGAGTGGTGAATTGGTAATAAAGCCAGGGGGTAATTTCAACATTATTTTAATAATCGATTTTATCTGCTTTGTTGGTCCATTCTTTGAAGACATCAAGGGCTTCGTTATAGAGTATTTGCTCCAAGGGAATAGATCTTTCAATTATGCCCTTTTTTAATTCGGTGTAGATAAAGTCATCATCAAAACCAATCGATGCTGCATCATAGCGACTACAGGCAAAATATACTTTTTTGATACGGGCCCAGTATATCGCACCAAGACACATCGGACAAGGCTCGCATGATGTATATAATTCGCAATCATTGAGCTGGAATGTTTTCAGTTCCCGGCATGCATTTCGTATAGCGGTTATTTCGGCATGTGCAGTGGGATCGTTTGTGGAAGTGACCTTGTTATTACCGGTTCCGACTATTTTACCATTGCTGACTATGACACAGCCGAAAGGGCCACCTTCATTGTTGCTCATTCCTTCATAGGAGAGACGTATGGCCTCCAGCATGAATTGTTTTTGATGTTCGGTCATGAAGTAAAAGTAGTGAGTTTTGGGTGGCTTCGACTGTTCGCCTGCGAACGAGGCTCAGCCGCCCAAAATTTTCGAAAGGAGATGAAATTACGGGCACAGGAGAACGTGTCTTAGCCGCACAAGACTTTCGACGAAAAAAGGAATAATTAATCATCCTCTATTACATAAACAAAGGTGGTTGAGCAATCGAAAATTTCACACAGAAGAAGAATCTGTTTCAACCGAGAGGTGGCGAATAGGGAAAAACATGGATGTCGAAACCACCGGCTTCACGAAACCATCTTCAACCCCACAATCGAACCAATCAAAGTAGTCAGAAAGAATATCCTCCAGAAAGTAGCAGGTTCTTTAAAAACAAAAATTCCAACAGTGACAATTCCGACTGCACCGATCCCTGTCCACACCGCATAGGATGTGCCTACCGGAAGAGTTTGAGCAGCTTTGTAAAGTAAAAACATACTTATCGCAAGACAGACCATCCATCCTGCGAACCACATCATAGCAGTTTGGCCTGATGATTCTTTCAGCTTTCCAATACAGGTTGCAAACCCTACTTCAAAAAGACCAGCGGTGATGAGCATTATCCAGTTCATAAAAGTGAAGAATGAAGAGTGAAAAGTGAAGAGTGTGCTTCGACCAACTTAACTCATCCTCAGACTATGGATTCGACACTCACACCCTTTCTCACATCCTGCTCACCACAACGCAGCTCAGCATCCAGAGTGAAGAGTGAAAGAGAGCCGTTCGTTTCGTCTACTCTAAACGACGGCCTTAAATTTTGAGTGAATGTTTAGGGCTCAACATTTGAGAGGGATTTGGATTTTATAGTGGTCAATAGTAAAGAGGAAATTAGTGTTAATTTATAGTTTAAATATCATTTGTACAATTAGCGAATAAGAAAGGGCTTAGAGATGGTGTAAAGTAAATTTTCCGCAGAGATACAGAAAATGACATCCTCAAGGTGCGTTTGTAAATTATTTCCGTAAGAGTTGCGTTAACAAAGCAGACTATAGGATTGGGGCATAACTGTTCCGTACCTTTGGATTTAAACCAGGAATTGCATCATGTCACTTGAAAATACAATAAACGAAGATCTTAAAACAGCCATGAAGGCCAAAGACCAGATAGGTCTGCGGGGCATAAGGGCCATCAAATCCGCCATCCTGATTTATAAAACATCTGGTACAGATGAAGAAATGAACACAGAAAAAGAGGTTGCCTTGCTTCAGAAACTAGTAAAACAGCGCCAGGATTCGCTGGATATTTTTGAAAAACAGGGACGTGAAGACCTTGCCACAATAGAGCGGGACGAAATAACCGTGATCATGCGTTATCTACCTAAACAACTTTCGGAAGATGAGTTGAAAGTCGCGATCAAAGCGATCATGGATCATCTTGGTGCCACAACTATGAAGGACATGGGGCGGGTGATGGGAGAAGCATCAAAAGAATTCGCAGGCAAAGCGGATGGAAAAACGATATCGGCCGTTGTGAAGAGCTTGCTTTCTGCATAACAAATCATTAGGCTAACTTTTAGACCACGTATCCGATATATTCGTTTTGAATTAGCACAATTATGACTTAAATTCTCTTTGACACTTATCGATAAATTATGAGAGCGCTATTTT
>JBDUDG010000362.1:0-3638 GCA_040003045.1 Saprospiraceae bacterium
GAGACAGACCAAGTCCTAAGCAGATATTTTTTTATTCCTTCCATGCTTTTATTATCTGGAATATTATCACCACGTTCTGGGTCACAAACACGGCGTTTATCGCAGGCATTTTTGCCAATTTCGTATATGCCGCCCTGATGTCCTGTACGATGACACTTGTGCATGTCGTTGGACGAAGGTTGCCAAAGCAATGGTTCTATGTTCTGTTTATATCTTTCTGGATTTCATTCGAATATCTTCAGCATCATTGGGATTTCCTGTGGCCATGGCTCACATTAGGTAATGCGCTGTCTCAATATCCATGGGCTGTGCAATGGTATGAATATACAGGGGCATTTGGTGGTTCTCTTTGGATCCTTCTTGTAAATGTCAGCGGATATTTAATGATCACTCGATGGTTGCGCGCAAAGCCATTGAGAATATGGTTGTATTCGTGCTTATTATTATTGCCAATAATTTTATCACTCATTATTTTTTATAACACGAAAGAAGGAGATGCCAAACCTGTTTCTGTCACTGTCATTCAGCCCAATTTTGAACCTCATTATGAAAAATTTTCAATTCCGGAACAGGACCAGCTAAAGCGATTTTTAAAATTATCCCGGCAGGGAGTTGATAGCTCAACATCATATTTAGTTTTTCCGGAAACAAGTTTTGAAGGTGTTCAGCTAAATGCAGAAGATAACCCTGCTGTTAATTTGTTTCAGCATTTTATTGATTCATTTCCAAATCTTCATCTTGTCGCCGGTATCACTTCTTACCGCATTCTTAAAGCTGATGAATTGGTGAATACAAATTACAGGATTCACATTAGTCCCCAAGGTGATTCGACGTATTGGGATGTACAGAATTCGGCATTGCAGCTCTCATCAGGGCAAAAAGATTTTCAGGTATATTTTAAATCCAGGTTAGTCCCTGGTCCGGAAATGTTTCCATTTAAAAAAATTCTTTTTGTTTTTAAACCGGTCGTTGTAAGTCTGGGTGGTAGCTATGAAGGGTTGACAGAGCAGCCGGAACGCTCAGTATTTAAAGGTGGTCCTTTAAATGTAGCACCAGTAATATGCTATGAATCTATTTTTGGAGAATACTGCGGAGGGTATGTAACAAAAGGTGCAACAGCTTTTTTTATTGTAACAAATGATGGTTGGTGGGATGATACTCCCGGACATATACAACATCTGAAATTGGGAACCCTTAGAGCTATAGAGCATCGCAGACCAATTGCAAGAAGCGCAAATACCGGAATCTCATGTTTCATAGATATCCGTGGACAAATTCACCAGGCTACAAAATATGGAGAAACAACTTTTATTAAAGGAGAAATCATTCCAGAGACACGAATGACTTTTTATACCAGCTGGGGCGACCTGATTGCGAAAGGCCTTGTAATATTGTCATTGGTTTTTCTTATAATATTTATAGTTCAATTTAGTAAAAATAGAATTCTTAAATAATTTCGCACGTAATGATATTTTTTGATTAATAATTTATGTGTTAAACAAAAGTTTGTCCGCACATTCGAAGCAAGGCCCTGGTGTAGGGATCGCTTACACTATGGGGATGGGAATAATATTTAATAGCTGATGGTAGGAAGCATTTTAGCAGTGATCAAATTCAGAAAATTTAATCCTTGCATCAATATGCTATAGGATATAATCCAAAATTCGCAACTTTTCACTTTACTTGCTGGGCTGTCGCCTGAGGATGAGCAAAGCTGGTCGAAGCACACTATTCACACTACACCATATCCTCAGCCCGAACCCATTTGTCAAATTCTGCAGAAGTAAGATATTCAAGCGCAATAGCTGCTTCTTTTAAAGTGGTGTCTTCTTTGTGCGCTTTTTTTGCGATCTCGGCAGCTTTGTCATATCCGATATGTGTATTAAGTGCCGTCACCAGCATCAGTGAATTGTCAAGGTTCATTTTGATTCGGGCATAATTAGGTTCTATGCCATCGACACAATGTTCCACGAAACTATGACATGCATCTGCTATTAATCGTGCTGACATCAGGAAATTGAAAATGATCACAGGTTTGAAGACATTCAATTCAAAATGTCCCTGCATGCCACCAATATTGATCGCAACGTCATTGCCCATCACCTGTGCTGCTACCATCGTCATCGCTTCTGATTGTGTAGGATTTACTTTTCCTGGCATGATGGATGACCCGGGTTCATTGGACGGAATATTGATTTCGCCAATCCCGCTTCTCGGACCTGATGCGAGAAGTCGAATATCATTTGCGATCTTATTCAAAGAAACAGCTACAGTTTTTAAAGCTCCATGCGATTCTACAATCGCATCATGTGCAGCCAGGGATTCGAATTTATTTTTTGCAGTAATAAAAGGATGACCGGTGAGGGCAGAAATTTTTTTGGCAACTAATTTATCATATCCTTTTGGAGCATTCAGTCCTGTTCCCACCGCTGTTCCGCCAAGCGCCAATTCAGCAAGATGTTTGAGTGTATTTTTAACAGCAGCTATTCCATGTTCGATTTGTGATGCATATCCACTAAATTCCTGTCCAAGTGTTAATGGAGTTGCATCCATTAGATGGGTTCGTCCGATCTTAACGATTTTCTGAAACTCTTTTGCTTTTGTATCAAGTGATTTTTGTAAAAGTTGTAATGCCGGAATGGTGTGCTCCACAAGATAGCTATAGGACGCAATACTCATCGCAGTGGGAAAAGTATCGTTAGAGGATTGCGATTTATTAACATCATCATTGGGATGAAGTATTTTTTTATCATCATCCAGCTTACCGCCTTTCAATACATGTCCACGATTGGCAATCACTTCATTGAGGTTCATATTAGATTGAGTTCCCGAACCTGTCTGCCAGACGACTAGTGGAAAATGATCATCGAGTTGATGCTTCAATATTTCATCGCATACTTTTCCAATAAGATCTGCTTTATTTTTTGGCAATACTTTGAGATCAAGATTCGCCTGCGCAGCAGCTTTTTTCAGGATGGCAAATGCTCTTATTACTTCCATAGGCATCCGCTGTCCCCCAATTTTGAAATTGTCCTTGCTGCGTTGTGTCTGTGCACCCCAATATACATCAGCAGGTACTTTTACCAATCCAAGGCTATCTTTTTCAGTTCGGTATTCCATAATTCAGGTTTGTAAATGCAATAAAAATCAATTTGCACGGGCAGTAAATTGATGATTGAAATATTTGCAAAGAAATATATTGTTAATAAAGGATCACTTAGAAGTGACGACTTTCTCCAGTACATGCAGAGCCACTTTTCTTCCTTCATCAACTCCATTCTCTATCGCGGCACGATAATGAATTCCACCATAATGACGACTTACAGCAGCTTCTGCCGCTGCCTCCGTGAACGAATGGAAAGTACGATCCGGCAGCCCATACACCGCCTCAGTACTGTCGATAAATTCAAAATTATCACCGAGCAAATGTGTGAGGATCACAGCGGATGATGTTGATATGACGCTGTGACCACTTGTGTATTCCGGAAAAGGTGGTGTCTGAAGCGTAGGTACCCAGTTTGGATCAATATATTGATTGATGTACGTTTCAGGACGTATAAGGTTGCTTCTGTACTTCTCATCCCAGCAACTGATGAAACTATCAAACAAACCAATTGAAGTAAGTGTATATGCTTCAG
>JBDUDG010000058.1:0-12275 GCA_040003045.1 Saprospiraceae bacterium
TACAGGTGTCTACAGAACTTATGCGAGCTCTTGCTCACCCCCTCCGACTGAAGATCCTGGAATTTTTGGATCAAAACAAAAACATCCAGGTGAATCAAATTTACAATACCCTCAAGATCGAGCAATCCATTGCATCGCAGCATCTTCGAATATTGAAGAATGCAGGTGTTCTGGTAGCTGATAAGGACGGAAAGTATATGCATTACACCATAGACTATCCCAGGGTTAGCAATGCTGTGAAAGCTATTAACCGATTTATGGGTAAATAGACAGATTTATCAGCCGAAACGATTACCAATTTCCCATCCCAAATTTTTTTCCTCTACAGTAATTTTCAGGGCTTATTCATGAGCCCCAGCTTCATGACCCATCAGGTCACGTTTACTTTTTTCCGCATAAACGGTTGGAAAAATGAGCACAAGAAAATGAATCTGTTTCAGCAGGTTCCTTCTGATCAATTCCCTTCTTCAGGAATGGAAGGGGAAGTAGTCGTGATTTCATTATCTGCGATACTACTTTCCTGATTCATCTCCACAGGAGTTGATCTGGATTTGAATATCCTTCGATGAAACAACAGCAATGAGATCACCCCTGTAGAAATAGAGGCATCGGAGATATTAAATACAGGTCTGAAGAACTGAAACCGCTCTCCGCCCCATATCGGAAATGAGCCGGGGAAAGTGGTATCTATGATTGGGAAATAGAGCATGTCCACTACCTTTCCAAAAAGGAAATGTGCATAGCCTCCACCCGGTGGGAATAAAGTAGCCAGACCACCATGATATGGTGTGTCGGAAAAAATAAGACCGTATACAGCACTATCCAAAATATTTCCAAGGGCTCCGGCAAGGATCAGCGAAAAAGATAAGATTACACCAAATGTTTCCTTTGCTTTGATCAGGCTGGCAATGATGTACATCAGAAATCCCACGGCCACCAGTCGGAATACACTCAGAGCAAGTTTCCCTAAATTTCCACCCAGTGATAAACCGAAAGCCATGCCTTCATTTTCAACGAAGTGGATCCGCGCCCAGGGGAGGCCCAATATTCCGAATTCCTCACCATATTCCATGTGTGTCTTAACCCAGATCTTGAGACACTGATCAATAAACAGAACAAGAAAGACTACACCAATAACAATCCAGGAACGATTTGAAATTTTCATGCGATAATTGGCTCTTAGGTAGTACTACTTAAGTCGGTGAATAAAATGATCTACCCAGGAGTCCTGTCTGAAAACCCGGAATGGAAAAGGATTTATGTAAAATTTAATTCTGAGCTTGTTTGGCTTCAATAGAAAGTGTTGCGTGAGGAACCGCGCGAAGTCTTTCTTTTGAGATCAGTCTTCCTGTTTCCCTGCAGATGCCATAGACTTTGTTCTTGATCCTGATCTTGGCATTTTCAAGATGCTGGATGAGCTTCTGCTGACGTGAAGCCATGGAACTCACTCGCTCGCTCTCTAGTGTACTGAGGCCATCATCCAATCCTTTTATTTTATTGTCAGGATTTTCGGCCATATCTTCCAATTGCTTCAGATAGAATTCAAGCTGCTCTCTGGCGATGATAAGTTTCTGATCGATGAGCTGATCGAATTCCTCCAGCTCTTTATCATTATATCTCGATTTATGTGGCTCTTCCGGATATGTACTCCCCACAGACTTGTGCTCTTTTTTCTCTGACATTGTATCGAAAGGTTTCGCTGTATTAGCGTTGTTTTGCTTTAATGATTTGCGTTGAAATTCTTTTGGATGATCCTCATCCTTTGGCTTTTGAACCATAGGTTTAGAGCTTATGGTGGGTTTGTCTATATCAGACATTTCGGAGCCAGGGTTTTTATCTATCGCTTTGGCAGGTGTGATTGGTGCCGCCGGAATTGATTTTGGCTTTTGAGCTTCAACCACAGGTGACTTAACTTCAGTTTTCACTGGAGCTTTTGCAGTAACTATTGGTTTCGCTGAGACAACAGGTTTTGCAGTAACTATTGGTTTCGCTGAGACAACAGGTTTTGCAGCAACTATAGGTTTTGCTACAACTATAGGTTTTGCAGCAACTATAGGTTTTGTTGTAACCTCGGGTTTTACTGGCACCACTGGTTTTAGTGGAACTATAGATTTTGATGTAACTACTGGTTTTGATGTAAGTACCGGTTTTGCGGCCATAGGTTTGCTAATGCCGGGGCTGGAAGCCTTTGGATTCGCATTTCCTGCGTTGCTGGCGGCTTTTGAAGGAAGGGCCTTGCTCAAGGGGAGTGCCGGGGTATTGGGCCTGACAGATGGCTTTGAGGCTGGTTTTGCTGCAGCTGGTTTAGCCTGAGTTTTTGGAGTAGCCTTGCCAGGAGATGCTTTTGATTTGGCCTGGATTGATTTAGAAGGAGCGACTTTTTGGGCTGCCGGCTTCGGTATGGGCTTGGCCATCGATTTTTTGGGGACCGGGGCTGCTTTATTTGATTTGGCAGCTACCGGTTTGGAGGCTGACTTAGTGGCTAAAGGTTTGGCGCTGGCCTTCCCTTTGACAGGTGCTTTCGGCGCTGGCTTTTTAGCGGCAGACTTTTTAGGGGCGGCTGATTTCGATGGCTTGCCTTTCGGGGCAGCGGCCCTGGATGACTTACTGTTTTTCTGAGTGGCCATAATCGACCGGTTTTTGAATTAAGTGGATTTTCAGAATGGACCGGAGCTCAAGGGGCCGGAATCCGATCTAAAAAGCGCCGCAAATTTACATGAAAGGATATAAAACCAACTATCTGATTGAGAATAAGGGCTCAATTTGACCTCTAATAATGATTTTCCTTTTAAAATAGTTCTACACGGGGAGTCACTTTGATATAAATAATTGATAATAAGAAGGTTATAAAATTTTATTAAAGCCTTTCCCCTGCATTTAAAAACTGTTCTTCAGCGCAGAAACGACAATCATTCCAGTCTACCGATGGTTTTAAACGCACTTTCATCCTATTCCGGAGTGGGTATCTTTAGAAACAGACCCCTACTCTCATCAGTCGATGTACCTCAATTACCTTGATTAATCAAAACATATCTTTGCAGAACCGGACATCAAAATGGGTAAATCTTTACATAACAAGGTCAATCGTACCGAGCTCAGGCAACGAATAAGGGGTGAGGATACCCTCCGCACTACCCTTTCCTTCTATGCATATGCCCGTATACCTGAACCGGTCCTCTTCAGGAATTCATTCTATCAAAGTCTCCATGAGCTCGAAGTCTTGGGCAGGATCTATGTAGCTCATGAGGGTGTCAATGCCCAGCTATCCGTCCCTTCGCAAAACCTGGATATTTTCAAGGTTTACCTGGACACATTTCCTTTTTTAAAAAATATAAGGTTGAATATCGCAGTAGAGGATAATGGAAAATCTTTTTTCACTCTCGCTATCAAAGTCCGTGATAAGATTGTTGCCGATGGCTTGACTGATCCTGATTTTGATGTCACGAATAGTGGAGTTCATCTCAATGCACAGGAGTTTAATGAGCTGGCTGGCGAACAAGACACTATCATTGTGGATATGAGGAATCACTATGAAAGCGAGGTAGGCTTTTTTGAAAAAGCTGTATTACCACCGATGGAAACTTTTCGTGAAGGTCTTCCGCTTGTAGCTGATTTGTTAAAGGAAGAAAAAGATAGAAACATCATCATGTATTGTACAGGGGGCATACGTTGTGAGAAAGCATCTGCTTATCTGAAGTACAAAGGTTTCAGTCATGTGTACCAACTTGATGGCGGCATCATCGAGTATGCCAGACAGGTAGAAAAACAAGGTCTGCCTAATAAATATATTGGTAAAAATTTTGTTTTTGACGAGCGTCTTGGTGAGCGTATTTCAGATGATGTAGTCGCTTCATGTCATCTATGTCGCAAGTCCTGTGATACGCATACCAATTGCGCGAATGATGCATGTCATTTGTTATTTATCCAATGTCCTGAATGTGCGGTGGACTATGCGGGTTGCTGTTCTTTGCAATGCAAAGAATTTAATTTGCTGCCGGAGGATGAACGCAAAAAGCGTAGAGCGGGAATGGAATTTAACGGAACAAAATTTTCAAAAAGCAAGCCTGGTTTACTATAAGTAATTACCGGTATGGAAAAAATAAGGGTCGAAGTAAAATTTGATTTCGCTTCAACCCTTATTTATAATGCTTTCACTGATCCAAATTACATAGCAGGCATATCAGCAGGCCAATGGTTCATAGCATCAATGACGCCACCCATCAAAGCCATTGTGATGACCCAGTATACTATGTTGATCGCAAGATTCTTGAAATTTTTTCTTTCAAAAAGTCCGTTGGTGACCATAACAGGAGTGGCTACAAATAGTGCCAATAATACACCGTGGAAAGCTCCATGTTTGAATGTATCGTATTGTCCTTCCTGGCCAGGGCCATTTACAATAATCAGCAGGAACATAGCCAGCATAAACGACATCACCAGGGACACCCCGAAGATGATCGCCATGTTACCTTTCTTAGTATCTTCTTCAGTGATACCTAAAGAGCTCATCCAGGCTTTACCAAATACATTTTTGTGATAATAGATGAAACCTACTAACATCGGGATAAGAGCTGCAATCAGGATTGCGAGCCAATTGGGTTGAGGCATAATTGTTTTGTTTTGATTGTGAAAAAGAAAATCCAAGATAAGAATTTGGATTTTAATAAATGCATATAACCCAATGTTAAAATCATTAGGTTTTCTTTCAATGAGTTCGCAAATTCACTATTTTGCAGTAGAAACAGATTCTAAATATCCCTCATCTCAACCCGATTTAGAATCCTGTTAACACTTCTCTACTGTGTCCCACGGGTTGCACCCACGGCTAACCAAATGTGATCCCTTCAGGATCAGAGAAAATGATTTGTTCGCGGTCAGCGACACGCGAATGTCAGGAATCCAAAATCATCAGGATTTTTCAGCGTAGAATTTGATGCCCTGCAATCCCTGGTCGAATTGTTTTTGGAGTATCCTTTTCTTAAAAGCTCCCATGTATTTGCTCCATGGCATGACGCCAACTTTATTGTTCATACTCCATGTGAGTTGGATGTCATTCCCTTTGTGAGCAAAATGAAATGATGCGCTGCTATCGCCCCATTCATCCGAGTGGAGTGCGGTGACGATATCTTCATTGGCTGTCACATTCGCCAGTGTGCATGTACCAGAACTTAGATGCTTGTCTTTTGATACCCATTTGTAATAAGCTCCTTGTCCGACCGGTGGATTGCTGAAGGTCATTTCCATCATGGGGTCCATGCGTTTCCATGGTGACCATTTTTCCCAATTACGAAGGTCATTGATCTCATCGAAGACCCTGTCGATCGGTGCGTTGATTGTAATACTTCTGCTGATGGTAACTTCTTTCGGAAGGAGAAAAGAAAACAGGATGATGGCCAGAATAAGGATTCCTAACCAGAGGCCGGCTTTTTTGAAGAAGGTTTTCATTGTGCAATAGCTTTTATCAAAGATCGATAAAAACATCCATGTCCCATCGAAACATTGTCTTCTGAATTTTCTTATTGATAGAAAACTTTTTTAAATGCTATACTAATCCATTTTTCAAACACCTGGTTAGCTCGTGTCAAAGAGTGATAATATTCAATATTGAGTCTTTTTTCTTTCCAATCTTTTGCTTTTAAAAGAAAAGAAATTTGCACGTGAAAGCCAGTCCTGGAATAAGTTCTAAAGTTCTTGTATGAATCATCATATGAATACATCCTTGCCGGATGATAAGAATAATCTGTTACTGCCCAATGTGTAAAAAAATAGTCTAAAACAGGCTTAATGAAAAAGACCCCGGTTGTGAATTCAAAATTATCTTTCATTTTGAAATTAAAATCAATAGGGATAAGATAACTTAAATGACTAAAGCGAAGAAACCCATCTCTTTCTTCTTCCAAAAATTGGTATGGATTTGAATGGAATTCATAGTGAAAATCCGTATGTACGAATTTCGAATAAATTAAAAACGGAGATATATCGATTGAGAATTTTTTTCCAAAATAATGCCCAAAACCAATGCCAAGCTGGGCTCCATAATTAAATCCTTTTTTCAAATAATCATATGACCCATTGCCGGTTGAATAGGGTGTAAATTGATTTCCTTCACTGAAAAAAGGATATGCAATACCAAACCTGTACAAAACAAAATTATTACTTGTGTTGAAAGGAGTGTTCCTTAGCTGTCCCATGGAGAACAGAGGCATGGATAGGAAAATTATTAAAATAAAAAAAATCCTGGAAGACATGAATGTAATTTACATTACTTGTTCAACTTCTAATCAAAATTCGAATTCTTATACTTCCCTGTTTTATGTCAAGGCAAGTTTACAGTTTACAGTAGAGTGTAAACTATAAATCATAAATTAAAAAATTTGCAATTGCCTTTTTTGGCAGATAATATTAAAGAAGACCCTCGATCACCTTTTCCTCATTGAGGCCTTCTGCTTCCGCTTTATAGTTTCGGACAATACGGTGACGAAGGACGTATTTGGCAATAGCCTTCACATCAGAGATATCAGGAGAATATTTACCCTCAATGGCAGCGTGGCATTTTGCACCCAGCACCAAATATTGAGAGGCACGAGGGCCGGCTCCCCAGGTGATGTATTGATTGACCTGATCGGTAGCAAGGGCGGTATTGGGTCGTGTCTTTGATGCAAGAGATACTGCATATTCCAACACATTGTCGGCAACCGGTATTTTCCTGACCAACTGTTGAAAATGTAAAATCTCGCCTGCGGAGAGAATATGGTTGAGCGTAACATCCTGAATAGAAGTAGTCGTTTTGACGACCTGTATCTCTTCCTGGTATGAAGGATAATCAAGGGGGATATTGAACATGAACCTATCCAACTGTGCTTCAGGCAGCGGATACGTTCCTTCCTGTTCGATCGGGTTTTGAGTTGCCAATACAAAAAATGGGGAAGGAAGCAAGTGACGTTCTCCATTGACCGTCACCGATCTCTCCTGCATGGCTTCCAAAAGGGCTGCCTGGGTTTTTGGAGGAGTACGGTTGATCTCATCTGCCAGGATAATATTTGCAAAAATGGGACCCCTGCTGAATTTGAAATGTCGGCCTTCATCGAGAATCTCTGTACCGGTGATATCCGAAGGCATAAGGTCCGGAGTAAACTGAATCCGTTTGAATTCCAGATCCAAAACCTCCGATATCGTGCTGACCAAAAGGGTTTTAGCCAGGCCAGGCACGCCTACCAGGAGGCTGTGACCATTGCTAAAGAGGGATATCAGAACGGCTTTGACGACCTCATCCTGACCCACGATGACTTTGGCAATTTCTTTCTTAAGACTTTGATATTTACCTGCCAGGGCATCAATCGCCTGGACATCAGTTGCGTATTGTGTAGACATAGTTATTGGTTAAAAACAGAAATATAGCTTCCTGTAACGAAAAAGAGGGACAAAACTATACACTTCGACACGTCCGTTCATGCTTTGGCCCACTTTTCTCAACCTTTTGAACCAGACCGTCATACGTCCGTTGACACTGCTCACTGCAAGTGAAAGGATTTCCGGTGCGTTTTACTGCTTGCAGGGCCATTGCCACTCATCAAGAGGATAATCGGCTTTAGTGTAGAAGAAATGCCACCATTCAGTCCGGGTAGCCTGAAAACCTTCTGCTTCCATAGCATCTTTCAAAAGTTTTCGACGTGAAAGCACCTGAGGGGGTAAGCTTGTAAAGTCCTGATGTGCTGCAGGCCCGAAGAAATCATATGGAGTGCCCAGATCAAGTTCTACTCCGTACATATCGGTCAGTGTGAGGTCGATCGCTAGTCCACGGTTGTGCATTGAGCCTTTGGCAGGGTCGGTGACATAACTGGGATTAGGAACCTTCTCCCAGAGCTTATATTGTACAGGTCGGGGCCGGTAACCATCAAATAATTTTAATCTGCAACTTTCTGCTTTAACCCTGTCCCTGACCCGATTAAGGGCCAGGGCGACTTCAGGTCTGAGAAATAATCTTGCACACGGATACATGGCCATATTTACAAAATTATTGGTCGTCGCATATCGGATATCGATCATGTAACCATTCTCTGCGCTGAGCTCTGTCCACTGAGTCGAATCGTAATCCATCTGAATTTTTCCTTTTACTTCATGCATAGTACTTATAGCGGGCGTTTTTGGTTTTGATTCCGCATTACATGCAATTAAAGTTATTATTAAAAAAAACTGAAAAGTTATCCGGTGCATAAGGTTAAAATGAGGTAACCAAAGTAAAAATTAATATGGCATTGTGATAATGTGTGAATGCAATAATTCTATTTGTCCCTGAGCTGTCAAAGGATGAAAATGATCTTTGCGCCTCTGCGTCTCTGCGCGAAAATATTTTTTTCAACTTATAAGAATGGCTGCGCCGAAAACGCCTGCGCTGTCACCGAGGGTAGGATGAAGAATTGGTGTTGTAAGGACTGGATTAAAAATATTCTTTGATACTTCAGCGACTCCTTCTGTGTAGAGAAAATCAATGTGAGCTAATCCCCCTCCAAGAACGATCACATCGGGATCGAGGACGTTGATGATTTGACCCAGTCCCTTACCAAAAAAATGAATGAGGCGATTTTTAATTTCGATTGAGTAGAGATCTTCAGGAGTAGCTAATATATCAACGAGTTTTTTTTGTTGGCCGGTAAGCTTTGTATAATATCGCTGAAGGGCCGGACCGGAAATAATCGTTTCAACACATCCATGTCTGCCGCAATAGCAATCTTCACCTGATTCATCCAGAAACATATGACCCCATTCGCCGCCTATGCCATGATGACCTCCGATAATATTTCCATCGATCACTACTCCACCTCCGACGCCTGTACCCATGATGACACCAAACATCACCTTTGCATCAGGAAATTGGTTGTGCACAGCACCTAGATGATATTCCGCAAGAGCAAAACAATTGGCATCATTGGCCATCGCCAGTTTCACCCCAAGTAATTTTTCAAGGTCTTTGTGGAGTGGTTTATCGTTTAAACAAAGTGTGTTGCTGTTTTTCAACAATCCTGATGATGGATCTGTAGTGCCCGGGGTGCCTATGCCTATTGCATTCGGAATATGGCCAGTCATTTGCGACAAGTGATCAACGAAATATTTGATCCTTGACAGGATATGATCATAGCCGCCTTTCGCCTCCGTATCCACGCGATGTCGTGCGATGACACTATCAGGATGACGATCCGTCATCACGATGCCTTCGATTTTAGTGCCGCCTAGGTCAATTCCCCAAAACATATTTTGGATTTTAGATTTTAGATTTTGGATGGTTGCTGAGCTGCGGTACATGGATGACTGAAAAGAAGTCGAACCACAGTAAATGGATGAGTGCCAGTGCCGTAGTATGATTCGATCCTTCCGCCCTGTCGAGAATGGCTATCAGGTTTTCATCATCACTCAGGGCAACCGAACAGATGCTTTCATGACTTCCTTTCGCGCAACATTTAACGTCTTCATTCCCGCGTCAATCTTTTGAGCAAATTTCCAATCTTCAACTTCAGCATGGGTAAGTGCCTTAGCAGACATTCCTAATTTTTTAGCAAGGCTGACGAGAAAAGCGATGTCTGACTTTTTTTCTACTTTAATTAGTACTGTTTCCATGGCTTACATTTGAACACAAATTTACGTGGTTTTCCTTGTGCATCAAAGATAGTTTCTCGAGGCATGAAGTGTAGGCAGAAAACTTATTGACCTAATTCCTGCAGAGCGGCTGAAAGACTGCGCTGTATCCCTTCACCTGTCCATTGTGGCGCACCCGGTATTTCAGTGGCAGTCAGGATTTCATCTGCTGATTTTCCCATTTGGATTTGATTTTTTACAAATTCCATAAGTGCTGTAAGATAATCTGCGAATGAGGCGAGATCATCTTTATTGCCTGTGACCTGATACCCATCATTCGCGTGACCCCAAATGAAAATAGTGTCATTATCAAAATAGGATTGCAATTGTTGCAAAATCTGAATCCAGTTGTCAATCATCGCACCCGCACCTTTGTCGATGTATGGATATTTCCGGTTGAACATCAGGTCGCCGATGTGAGCAATATTGGCATGCTGAAAATGAATGATGCTGTCACCATTTGTGTGCCCGGGTCCCCAATATTGTATGTCAATAAATTCATCGCCGATTTGTTTCTGCCACCGATCAGTAAATGTCTGATCAGGATATAGCTGATCGGCTTCATTTCCATTCTTCTTCGCGCTGGCCATTTGATTGATCTTCGAATTTTCGTGTGCGAGGACATGATCTGCTATCCCTTTGAATGCAATGTTGCCTGAAGTGTGATCGCCGTGATGATGTGTATTGATGAGATAGGGCATTGGCGCGGATGGAAATTTTTTTATTTCGGTGATGAGGTGTCCGGCTTGCTCGGGAAATTGGGCATCAACGACGACTATGCTATCGGGTTGAATAAGCCAGCCTATGGTACCTCCTTTTTCAGAAAAAAATCCAACATTGCGACGCAGAGGTTTCATTTCATATGCCATAGGAAGGAATAAATTGAACCATGAAGGTATGGTTGAAAACGGTATAGCCAGCCCCGAGGATTGAATAAAAGATCTGCGTTCCATAGCAAGTGATTAACGAATAACGAATTAATGAATTAATGAATTAATGAATTAATGAATATCGAGTAACGAAGGAGTAACGAATATCGAGCTCAGCGAAGATCCCGTTTTTTGCGGGAACGAATAACGAAAATAAACTATTCATTTGTAATAATTTCAAAGCTGTGTGTGATCTTCGCGATGTGATCAATCATCTTGCTCACCGTACAATATTTTTCTATTGAAAGTGAAATCGCTTTTTCTGCCTTCGCTTGTTTGATATCGCCATATAACTTATAATGCAGGTGAATTGCGGTAAATAATTTAGGAATCTGGTCCTGTGCGCGATGACCATCAAGTTCAATTTCAAGATGTTGAACTGGCTGTCGCATTTTTTTTAACAAATCAATAACGTCAACAGCGGTGCATGCTGCCTGACTCATCATGAATAGCTCTGTTGGATATGGTGCCCTGTCTTCACCTCCTACACTCCTGCCTCCTTCGATTATCACTTTATGTCCACGTTCATTGGATGCTTCAAACAGAACTGCATCATTTGAACGTTTCAGGTATATTTTCATGTTATCAGGGCTATATACCGCATAGATAAGGGAAAGAACTCTTTTTTGCCTATCTTTGCGGGCTCATTTTAAATCAATTAAGTTATGTGGGTATTGGCATTTTTTGCAGCACATTGGTATCTTTCCTTATTTACGCAATCTTTTTTCAATCATAGATATGCGGCGCACCAACAATTTACAATGAGAAAAGGTTGGGAAAAGGTCTTTTATATATTATCCTTTATTTTCCAGGGTTCTTCATATCTGAGTCCACGTGCCTACGCCATCATGCATCGAATGCATCATGCCTATGCGGACACTGCGCTGGATCCGCATTCACCAAAATATGATTTGAATTTATTCGCCATGATGTGGCGGACGAGAAATACATATATGCGTCTTTTCCAACGTATCACACCTGTAGATCCAAAATTTATGAAGGACCTTCCGGACTGGAAGTCCTTTGATGATTTTGCATGTAATGGATGGGTTCGTTTAGCCTGGATATTTGTTTATATCGGGGTATATATTGCCTTTGGAGCACCGTGGTTTTTATACCCGCTTATTATCATACACGCAGCGATGGGTCCATTTCATGGAGCGATCATCAATTGGTTTGCACACACCATTGGCTATGTCAATTTCAAAATGAAAGATACTTCACGCAACCTGTTTCCTTTAAGCCTCATCATGCTTGGAGAAGGTTTGCACAATAATCATCACAAACATAGCTACAGGCCAAATTTCGGTATTAAGAAATATGAATTTGATCCTGTTTACCCGGTGATCAGATTGCTGGATTTGGTTCGCGTGATCAGACTTCGTAAAATAGTGCCTGAAAAAACAATTGCAGGAGAATCCGTCCTTTCAGAAGCGAATTTCTAGATTTTACAGAAAAGAAAAATGGTGGGCTATTTATTTAATGCCCCAAATTATTGTAATAGGATCATTCTTATTTGATCCCTTTGAGCTATTATATAGCATTGTACTTTTCTTCCGGGACATTTGAAACTTGTGCGTCAAATTCATATTATTCACCACCATCCGATGTAAAATCCTTGAAGGGAAGCTTGTAGCTTCCTAGTAGTTTTCACCCTTATCGTTCCTTATCTCGCAGCTACAAGCTGCGCTTAGAAATATTTTACTTAGTGGAAAC
>JBDUDG010000363.1:0-3633 GCA_040003045.1 Saprospiraceae bacterium
ATCCTTATGTGAGTGAGGCCATCATAGAAATAAAAGTGCAAGGGGCGGATTCCAGTCTTCATATTCTAACAAAGACAGTGGACATGGAGAATTTATTTGCGAATTCGGATGTGATCAGTATACATATACCTAAAGCAGATAAGCCTGTGATTGGAATTGATGAACTTGAAAAGTTGAAAAAAGGGGTTCTCCTGATTAATACAGCTCGTGGTGGTGTATTTGACGAAGAAGCGATTCTTGTAGGACTTGCTTCCGGTCAAATAGGAGGTGCAGGTCTGGATGTATTTGTTGGAGAGCCTACTCCGCGTCTGGAAATCCTGACTCACCCTAAAATTTCACTCACGCCGCATATTGGTGGTTCTACAGCTGAAGCACAGGAAAATGTCGGGAAGGAATTGGCAGGTTTAATTATCAATCATTTTCAAAAAATGTAAGTGTGTGAGAGTGTAAGAGCGGAAGAGTAAAAAAATTTTAAAATTTCACGGTTTATAAATTTTCAAGTCAGGAGGGGTAATGGATGTTGCAGGGTGAAGAGTTGATTTTTTCTGAGGATGTCGAGGAAATCTGCTTCTTCGACCAGATTGGCGCCTAAAGTTCTCATGTGAGGAGTGTCCTGCTGGCAATCGATCCATTCAAAACCAAGATGCCGCAAGTGAGATGCAAAAAAAACAAAACCGACTTTGGAAGCATTTGATTTTTCGGAAAACATACTTTCGCCAAAAAATATTTTACCAATAGCCACTCCATATAATCCTCCTACCAGTTGATCGCCTTCCATTACTTCGACGCTATGTGCGTAGCCTGATATGTGAAGGTCAATGTATGCATCTATCATTTCCGGAATGATCCAGGTGCCACCACCCTGCCCTTTTCGGGGCACCGATGCACAATGATGAATCACACCTTCAAAATCACCGTTGATAGTTACCGAGTATTTTTTCTGATTGATTGTATTTCTTACGGAATGTGAAATGTGGATTTGATCGGTGCGCACCATCAGACGGGGCGCAAACCACCACCAAAGAATAGGTTCTTCGTGATACCATGGAAAGATACCCCACTGGTAAGCCAGTAATAAACGTTCGGTTGAAAGTGAACCTCCGATGGCAAGCAGACCATCAGAATCCCTAAGCGTGGGATGGGGAAATGCTATTATTATCGATTTACTTTTTCGTGCTCGATAATGGCATTGAGCCCTCTGTCAGTGAGCGCTTCACGGAATGGCCTGAGCACCTCAAATATGCCAAGCTTTACGCTAGCCCTGCCTTTTGTATGTATGATCCAGGCTGATTGCTCTGCCTGTTCCGGAGTATGATTTAGAATCTCGACAAAACACTCAATGACCCATTCAAATGTATTATAATCATCATTGAGTACGATCAGTTCAGCCTGTTCGCCACTAGTCGTGATTTCATCGACGAGTATGTCCTCTAATTCTTTTGGTTGATGGTTGATATTCATTTGTGGGGAATTTAATTGTGGTAAAATAATCAAATTATGCCATCTGCAATTGGCGAACCGCGTTTTGAACAGCAAGAAGATCAGGTAAGTTCCCTGCTATTTCCAACACTTCAATGTAACGAATAATACCTTCTGCATCGATCACAAAAACAGCTCTTTTTGCTACACCACGCATATTGAGCGAAAACTGCTCATAAATCACATCATATGCGCGGATGGCTTCCTTGTTAAAATCAGAAAGTAATTTAAAATTCAGTTGTTGTTCCGCTTTATACCGATTAAGTGACTGAGGTGAATCTACTGAAATGCCAAGAACTTCTGTATCCATTCCATTGTAAATGGCTATATCGTCACGTGTCGAACATAATTCCTTCGTACAAGTGCTGGTGAAAGCCAAAGGAAAAAACAGAAGCACAACATTTTTCCCTTTGTAATCATGCAAATGGATCAACTCCTTGTCTGATGAATACAACGAAAAATCGGGCGCCTGATCTCCTATTCTTAATGACATAATCGGTAAATTGTTCTTATCAATTAAGCGTGTCTGCTAAATGCGTATACTTACGCAAAGATAACAACAAATTACATCTGTGGGTTTACGCCGGACATATATCGAATTGCATATTGCGGTGATCCTGCTGGCCCTGACAGCCATCCTGGGCGATGTGATATCCTTATCCGCAAGTGTCCTAGTATGGTGGAGAACGCTGATCGCGAGTCTTGGAATAGGAATATTCCTGATCCTCTCCAGAAGAATTAAACTAGCCTGGATCAAAGGCCATAAAAAAATATATGCTCTGGGTGGAATGATCGCAATTCACTGGATCTGTTTCTTTGGATCGGTGAAACTTGCAAATGCATCCACTGCGTTGATTTGTTTCGCGACGATTTCACTATTCACTGCAATTATAGAACCCCTAATAACGAAGCGAAAAAGAGAGCGCCATGAAGTTGTATTTGGGTTGCTGGTGATACCAGGCATATTGCTGATCGCGGGGCAAGCTGAGGGACGGGTGATGGTTGGAATAGCCTTGGGTTTGATAGCTTCTCTATTGATCGCTATTGTAGCAAGCTATGAAAAGAAATGGATCGCTGAGACCGATCCGGAACATCTCACTTTTATGCAGATGGCTGGTGCATGGATTGCGATGTGTATTTGGCTTTTGGGAGAATATATTATTCGCGGTCCATTTCGATTTATACCGAGTTGGATGGATCTTGTTTACCTGATGATACTTGGCATCGTGTGCACATGCATCGCCTGGGTCCTTGCAGCAAGGGCGATAAGAACTATCACGGCATTTGATTCCATGATGGTGATAAATCTTGAACCTGTTTATGGGATTATCTTAGCTTTAGTATTGTTAAATGACGGCAAAGAACTTAAACCCGCTTTTTATATTGGAGCCTTGATTATCCTGGCATCCGTATTTATTCACCCAATCTGGCAATATCGAAATGCTCGCACCTGAAATCCAAAAATACATAGATGATCATTCCAACATTGAAGACGGCGTACTTCATGAAGTGGAGCGGAATACACATCTGCATACGTTGGCTCCACAGATGTTGAGCGGCAGTATGCAGGGTAAATTTCTCACCTTGATGACTTCACTTATCCAGGCAAAAAACGTTTTGGAGATCGGGACATTTACGGGGTATGGTTCGATATGTCTTGCAAGAGGGATTACTGTTCCGGGTGGAAAGTTGGTGACGATAGATGTGAATCCTGAATTTTCCTTTCTTGTCAAAAAACACCTGGAGATGGCGGGTGTTGAGGATCGAGTCGAGACATTAATTGGTGATGCCTTAAAAATCATCCCAGCCAGAAAAGAAACTTGGGATGTCGTGTACATTGATGCCAATAAACAGGAATATGTTAAATATTTCAATGCGGTAATTGATCATGTCAGGCCTGGTGGACTGATCCTAACGGATAATGTTCTTTGGAGTGGAAAGGTGGTGAATGAGCCGGATGAAGTTGATGCCAAAGTGATCAATAGTTATAATAAGATGCTTGTGGAAGATGACCGTGTAGAAGTTATCATCTTGCCGATTAGAGATGGTCTTTCGGTGGCGAGGAAAAGATAATTGATAATTGATAATTGATAATTGAAAATTGATAATTGATAATTGATAATTGATAATTGATAATTGATAATTGATAATTGA
>JBDUDG010000364.1:0-3626 GCA_040003045.1 Saprospiraceae bacterium
GGTAATCATCGAATAAGAAGCTGAAAATAGCGACGGGTTTATAGAGATATAAATCGGTTATTGAGTAGCCTCTCTCCAATTCGTTGGAGAGAGGCTTTCTTTTGTGTCCCCAACCAATGCGGAAATACCTGAGGTTTGTGAAAGGTCCCATGTAAGCCAGGAAAGGGAAACTAAAGGAATGCTATACCTTGCCTTACTCAATTAATCCACCTTGTTTCTATTATTTTTCAGACATTTATCCGATTAGTTAATTGGTGGACGTATGCACGTTAGTATTGGAAATATAAAACGATGGTTGACCGCACCTATCGATACGTATGTGCTTGGGTTATTCAGGGTTCTTTTCGGGCTTTTAATGGCATATCAGATCATAGATTATATCCATGTAGGCCTGATAAGAAATATGTTTGTATTGCCCAAAATCAATTTTCAATATGATTATTTAAGATGGATAAAACCCATGCCTGAAACATGGATGAATGGATTATTATTCTTTATACTGTTGTGTGCTGTTGCCATTTCTTTTGGTTTCTTATTCAAATGGGCCTGTCGGCTTTTTGCTTTTGGGTATGCATACATATTGTTATTGGACAAGAGTATTTATAATAACCACATTTACCTGTTTATCCTCCTGGCCATTTTGCTAAGTTTTACTGAAGCCGATCGATCATTTTCGCTTCGAAAAAATCCTGAAGGCATAGTTAAAGTTCCCCGCTGGCAACAGTTCATTTTACAATTTCAGATCGCTATTGTGTATTTCTATGGCGGGATCGCTAAATTAAATCATGATTGGCTCTTTAAATGTCAACCCGTAAAATCGTTGCTAGCGCAAATGCCGCAGAATCATCCCCTGGCTTTCCTGGTTAAAAATGATTTTGGAATTTTTTTATTGAATTACGGAGGATTTCTTATTGACTTCGGGGCACCGGCATTATTATGGTATAAGCCTTTCAGGAAGTGGGGTATTTATCCGATTATTTTATTTCATTTACTCAATTCAATAATTTTCAATGATATTGGGGTTTTCCCATTTGCAATGGTGGTGAGTATACTTTTATTTTTTAAAGCAAAAGAACTACCCGTGTTGAAAAATATGGGTCAAATGCCATCTTCAGGTTTAAAGAAAGGCAAACATGCGATCTCCAGTATTTCTATCCCTTCCAATAGGTTCACTTTGGGATTTCTTATTGTTTATTTCATCTTTCAGTTATTATTCCCCATTAGAGGCTATTTTTTACCAAATGATTTAGATTGGACTACGATCGGAAATCGATTTTCATGGCGAATGAAAGTAGATACAAGAGAGATAAAGGAGATGACCTTTGCTATCTTTGATCCCGCACGGAAAGATTCCATCCCTGTCGAAACGCAAACATTTGTGAATGATATGCAGATCCGAAACATGTCAATGGATCCAAGATCTATTGCGGATTTTGCAGCCTTACTGAAAAAAGAAGCAAAAGAAAGAGGTTTTCAGGATGTCCAGATTAAAACAAGATTTAAGGTTAGTTATAACGGAAGAGAACCGCAATATTTTGTCAGTCCTTATATTGATATGGCAACAGTTAAATACCAACCTTTTAAAACACTCACTTGGGTTTATCCAATATCGAATTAAAGAAGACTAGTGAATTAATTTACCCGTCTTTTGATTGATTGCATCTTTTACAACAAGCCAGTACTTCTCGTAATCCTTTTCAATATCCTCGAGGGATCGTGTACTTACGGTGTATCCTTTTCGTCGTAAAGAACCGGGTGATTCCCCTGCCTCCAAATTCATTCTTCTTTCTTCACAGTATACTATAGTTCCATCTTTTAGATAGACCATACTTTCGGCAGCATATGGTATTGCTTCAGCACCATGGGATGTCCTGTATCTTACAAAAATGAGTTCACTATTCCGTACGAAGAACGTAGGCCATTCAACTGTTTGGCCGGAGTCCATAGCCAATGAGATTCGTTCTGGCTCATTGTTGATAGTCCAATATCTGATTGTATCATTGGGATGAAATGTTGTTAGCGGAATTAATGTAGGAAGACCCCAGGCTTTTACGCCGACATTTATAATCTGTACTATGCTGTCAACCCGGATTTTTTGAAGGGTATCAAATCGTTGATGAGCTATTTCAACCTGCGATGTTATACCATCATTCTTTGTTGGATGCACACAAGCAATGAATATCGGCAAAAATAACGCGAAAAGCAAAAATTGGATTCTAAAAGGAGTCATGCAGATATAGATTTAATTTGAAAGTAAGAGAAAGAAATTATCCGGATTCCTTATTGATTTAATTTAAAGACTTGAACAAAATCATTGTTATTCGAAACGAGGATTCGTATTTGCTGCCCGGGACCAGATAAAAGTGCTAAATCCCTGACATCTTTTGAAGCCCAAAATCCGGTTTCAATATTATTCTTCCAGGTGAAATCACCTTTACCATTTCCGAGGAGCAAAGTACCAATGCCGGAATCCAAACGTCCAGTTTCAACTTCCATGCCATACTTGTTTCCCGCTAATAACAAATCCTGAAAACCATCATGATTAAAATCATAAACAATAATGCCTTCTACAGGGGATACCTGAGCTTGAGTAGGTAATATATGAAATGTGAAATGACCGTTCTTATTTTCCCACCAGCCAGTTTGGACAATGTAGCAATTCAATATTGTTGATTCCTGGATTTGTTTAGCAGATAATACATCTTCAATAGTCGCCTTGGCATAATCCTTAGAATAAACATATTTTTTCTTCAATACAGGTAATTGCTTGATTAAAACATCCTTTTCAACAATTGGATAAATTTTATCGCCTTCATAATAAGTAATTATGGGATCAATACTTCCATTTTGATCATAATCAGCAACGTAACATTTTATTGGCTTAGTTGCTGTTGGTTTGTATTGTGAATTTAAACCTAAATTGCCGGTTACAATATCCAGGTCCCCATCGCCATCTAAATCTGCTGTAGCCAACTTGTTCCAAAATCCATTTGACAGGTGCACACCTATTTTGTCTTCATCTTCCTTTATAATTTTCCCTTTTGTAATTTTGAAAATGGTGAGTGGCATCCATTCTCCAACTACGATTAATTCTGCCAATGAATCCTGGTCAATATTCGCAAATTGAAGATCTGTGATCATACCTATCTTGGCAAATTCAGGAGCGACTTCTGCCGTCACATCAACAAATTTATTGCGGTCATTTCGAAGGACATAACTTTTAGGAGATACCGGATATTTGCCAGGGGTTACACGTCCGCCTATAAATAAATCCTGATCTCCATCCTGATCGTAATCATAAGCAGCTGCTCTTAACCCAACTCCATCCAATAATGGAATTGCTCCGGGGGCAAGGACGAATTTTTTTCCACCTTCATTGATATACAAACGCGACTGCCAGGCCAGGGGGGATACACTCTCGTAACCTCCGCTAACTACAAATAAATCCATGTCCCCATCCATGTCAGCGTCGAAAAATAAAGCTCCATGATCTTCATAAAGAGAATCAGCCTCCCACTGCATTTTATCCATAAGCTGAAACGTTCCATTTGGATTTTGTAAAAACAATCCACTTGGTTTTCCAAAAGAATTTCCGATGTAGACATCCATCCATCCATCACCATTCA
>JBDUDG010000365.1:0-3619 GCA_040003045.1 Saprospiraceae bacterium
GAGACTAACTTGTGGCTAAAGCCATAATTTTCGATGACCCTTACCCCAGGCTAAATCCTGGGTTAATTAAGCATTTTGCCATTACAGTCAAATTCAGGAGGAAATTCCGCTAAATCCATTTACAGGATTCATTAATTGCTACAAGGTTAACTGTAATTGCATATGTTTTAATTGCCACAAGTTTTAATTGAATTGGATATGCTTTAATTGCCATAGGATTTAATGGAATTGGATATTCTTTAATTGCCACAGGTTTTAATGGAATTAGATATTCTTTAATTGCCACAGGTTTTAACCTGAGGCTAAGATTTAAAGAAGAATTCCGGGCTTTAGCCCATAAGCGAATTCTGAAAATTTAATAGGCTTTGTTATGCACTGACCTCACCGATCTGCCTGAAGGATCTGTGATCTCACTTAAAGACTTATCCCACAGGATAGCTTGCGGTGTGCTGCATGCCACAGATGGCCCACCCGGAATGCAATCAATCGCTGAAGCATGCGGAAAATGAGATTCAAAGATCTCACGATAGTGATAAGCTTCCTTTGTAACAGGAGTATTCACAGGGAATCTGAATTTTGCATTTGCCATTTGCTGATCGCTGATTTTCTGATTGGCAAGCTCCTTCAGGTTATCTATCCATGAATATCCAACACCATCAGAGAATTGTTCCTTTTGCCTCCAGGTGATCTCTGCAGGTAAATAATCTTCAAATGCTCTGCGGAGAATATGTTTCTCAATCTTCCCATTGCCTGCCATTTTATCTTGCGGATTTAGGCGCATTGCCACATCCATAAAAGCTTTATCCAGAAATGGAACCCTTGCTTCAACACCCCATGCCGCCATCGATTTATTTGCTCTCAAACAATCATATAAGTGGAGCTTATTGAGCTTTCGGACCGTCTCCTCATGAAATTCCTTTGCATCAGGTGCTTTATGAAAATACAGGTAACCACCAAAGATCTCATCAGACCCTTCACCTGACAACACCATCTTAATGCCCATGGCTTTAATTCGTCTTGCCATCAGATACATCGGTGTTGAGGCGCGTACTGTGGTCACATCGAAAGTTTCGAGGTGATAGATCACATCTGACAATGCATCGATCCCTTCCTGAATCGTAAAAATCATTTCATGATGGATAGTACCAATGTGTTCAGCTACTTTTTTAGCAGCCACCAGATCTGTCGAATCTTTCAATCCTATGGCAAAGGAATGGAGCTGAGGCCACCAGGCTTCTGTCAGATCATCATCTTCAATTCTCTTTTTTACAAAATGCTTTGCGACCGCAGCTATGATTGAAGAATCCAAACCTCCTGATAGCAATACACCATAAGGCACATCAGTCATGAGGTGACTTCTCACACTCAACTCAAGTGAATCCCTCAATTTTATGATATCACTCGCGTTGTTTTTTACAGCATCATAGGACATCCAGTCCCGCTCATAATATCTGACAGGAGCACCATCTTTGCTCGACCAGTAGTGACCAGGCGGGAATTCTTTAATTGATTTACAATATTGTGTAAGTGCTTTCAATTCAGAGGCTACATAAAGATTGCCGGACTCATCATAGCCGGTGTACAATGGGATGATCCCCATATGATCCCGACCGATGAGCCATTCATTCTTGTCCTTATCATACAACACAAAAGCAAACATCCCCTGAAGTTCGTCAAGGAATCCACTTCCTTTCTCTTCATATTTAGCGAGAATAATTTCGCAATCAGATTTCGTCTGAAACCGGAATGGCACTGTCAGGAGATGCTCAAGTTCTTTGTGATTATATATTTCACCATTGACGGCGAGGATATGCGTCTGCTCAACGTTCACGAGGGGCTGAGCACCGGTATTGATATCTACAATAGAGAGTCGCTCATGCACAAGGATGGCATGATCCTGATCGTTAATGCCACTCCAGTCAGGACCACGATGACGCAACATCTTGCTCATCTGCAGAGCTCTTTTACGCAACTCCTGATGATCAGCAGATATATTTAATATTCCTACTATTGAGCACATCTAAAAAAGAATTATACCACTTCAATAAGTGTGGTGAAAAAAATAATTGGGAAAAAATTGAATCTTGAAAATGATCAGGGATCACCTCAGAAGAATGACATCCCCCTTCACAAGTTTGGAACTTCCATCAGGAAAACGAAGTGTCGCTTTATAAACATAGGTATCCGATGCCGCAGGTTCATTTTTAAACCGACCATCCCATCCGGCAAGGTCATTGTCCACAGCTTTATACACCAGCTGACCCCACCTGTTGAAGATCATAAAGTCCTGTAGTACAATGTTCCCGGTGATGATGAATCTGAAGTTATCATTTAATTCATCATTATTGTCAGGCGTGAATGCATTGGGGATTTTATAATAAGGGGGCACGGTTTTAAATGAAAGCGTATCCGTTTGTTCACAACCTTTTGAATTAATAAAAGTGGCAGTTAAAAAATTGATTTCATTGCTTGCATTGAAAGTGATTAGTGGATTTGTGGAAGGAATAGCAACTCCGTTCGCGGTCCATGTCACAGAAGCCGGAAGCGGGATATTGTCAAGAGTAGCCATGACATCTGCACCTTGTCCGATATGTGTGGAAGTATCGGGTATAGTCAATATGTGGGAATCATCGGGTAAAAAAATGGTCACTAGAACAGTTCCTTTCACCTGGCATACATCCGGATCAGTTGATTCAGCGGTATATCTAAGTGTACCTGCAGAATTAACTGTCACGATAGGATTTGGACAATTTGTACAACTCAAACTCAATTGACTATTTCCAGTCCAAACTACATTTGTATAATTTGGATCAGTAGTTGAAGCTACAACAGTTCCACCAAGACATGCTTTGACTTCAAGGTTCTCTTGTACCAACAAGCCATGAGCCAGTCCAAGAAAGCCCTGTGCGCCACAGAAATTAGGGTTAGTGGTCATCGCACTAACTGATACAGTGGCTCCATCATTTGAGTTAAGTGTCAAAACAGGTTTAATACATGTTTTACAACTCAGAGATGCATCACCTGAGGTGACCGACCAGTTAAAATCAGAAAGGCCTTCAGGATTGAGAATGAATATTGAAACTGTATCGCCTCCGCAAACAGGCTGATCACCAGAAAGATTAATTATCTCCGTTTGAGGAATCGTAATATTCAGGGTCGCTCCTACCGGACATTCCAGGATCTTCCCTGAAAATTGATATGTCATCGAAGAACCAGGAGTTCCAATTACTGTAACTGTTGGATTAAGACATTTCGAACAACTCAGTCCATCTTCAGGATCCCACGCAGGATCAGTGACCTGGGTAGATAATATGGAAACATTAAATTTTTCACCGGGACAAAGAGTAGTATCAGAAACCGAAATGGGAACACCAGAAGGCACTACATATATGAGTATTGAATCCGATGAAACGCAGGCATTATTGATGTTATTTCGGATGTACAATGTGGTGTCAAGTAATGTCAACGCCGCATTTAGCAAATCCTTAGGTGAATTAAAAGAATTATCGTTAGCTGGCATCCATTCAAAAGTCAAATCCGGAAAATTCAATGTATCATACGAGGGGGAGAAAAGCGCAACAATTTCACCCTGGCAGTAATATGGTTTAAATGGTGCAAT
>JBDUDG010000366.1:0-3612 GCA_040003045.1 Saprospiraceae bacterium
TATATGAATCTTTTCCTGCTGTGCGTATTTATTTCGATCAGGCAGATGAGATTCTTGGGTACGGTTTGAAAAATCTGATGTTCTTTGGTGAGGAAGAAGAATTGAAGCGGACAGAGATAACGCAACCTGCAGTTTTCGTATACAGCTATGCCACTTATAAATCAAAAGAACCCGGAATAGCACACGGCGTTGCAGGTCATTCCTTAGGGGAATTAACCGCCCTCGTTGCCGCAGAAGCTCTTGATTTCGAATCCGGGCTTAAGCTTGTAGATGCCAGGGCTAGAGCAATGCAACAGGCCTGTGAAATGACGAATAGCACAATGGCTGCTATTCTCGGTCTTGATGATGACAACGTCCGTCGGATTTGTGAAGACACACCGGGCATTGTAGTTGCCGCTAATTTTAATTGTCCCGGACAAGTCGTGATTTCAGGTGAAGTTTCTGCTGTTGAGCAGGCAAATGAAGCTTGCAAATTGGCAGGAGCAAAACGCGCCATTATGCTTTCAGTCGGTGGTGCTTTTCATTCACCCCTCATGGAGCCGGCAATAGCACTGTTTTCAAACGCAGTTGGAAAGGTTCCTTTCAAAATACCAACAATACCTGTTTTTCAAAATGTGGATGCATTACCTTCTGTCGAGCCCGATGAAATAAAAAGAAAATTACTGGCCCAACTTACATCCTCCGTTCAATGGACATCAATCATTGAGAATATGAGAACCAATGGTATAGAAGACTTTGTTGAATTTGGAAGTAAAGTACTGGGTGGATTTGTTCGTAAAATATATAAAGAGGCTAGTGTCACGTCGTTTGAATAAAAGATGATGTTTGATGTTCATAACGGTAGATTACTGATCGCTGAACCCTTCATGCAGGATGTCAATTTCAGGAGGTCTGTTATCCTGGTGACTGATCACAATGACGATGAGGGGACTGTTGGCTTCATTATTAATAAGCCTCTCACAGTGAAGATCTCAGAATTGGTGGAAGACTTTCCACAGATGGATTCATTTGCCTATTACGGTGGTCCGGTGGCAACAAATACTATTCATTACATACACAATGTTGGAATGCTGCTGGATGGAAGTACTGAAATTGGTTCGGGTGTTTTTTGGGGAGGAGAATTTGAAAAATTGAAATTCCTGATTGCGCATGAAATGGTCAAGGAGGAAAATATTCGGTTTTTTATAGGTTATTCTGGTTGGTCTATTGGCCAACTAAATGAAGAGCTTGATCTGGGTTCTTGGATAACTTCCGAAATGCATGCTAATTATCTCTTCAAATCAAAGCCTACCAAGCTTTGGAACCAGGTCATGCATCACAAAGGGGACGTTTTCAGTGTTCTGGCCCAACTTCCGGAGCAACCTAATCTCAACTAACAGTGCACAGGCTTTAGCCTGAGGTTTGCGGAAGAATGATTTAGAATCTAGCCATTATGAAAATCCAATGGGCTAAATCCACAACTAATGGAAAAAATACATAGTCAAACCCTTCATAATCAGGCATTAATGGCTTAAATTTCTTTTCCCGATTTCAATCGTACCTTTGCATTTATGCTTTTAGTGAAGGACGTTACGACGACATTTGGGGACCGGACATTGCTTGATAATGTATCATTTGCATTGCGATATGGTGAAAAAGCAGCATTGATAGGAAGAAATGGATCCGGAAAGTCAACTTTACTGAAGATCATTGCCGGCTTGGTTGAAGCTGATTCCGGGATTATAGACCGGCCCGCTGAACTTGCTTATCTCAAACAGGAAATCTCTATAGACCCAAATCTTACTGTACTGGAAGCGGCATATACTGCATTTGATCGTGTCAGGGAGATCAACGTCGAAATAGATGCCATCACACACTCACTGCAGACCAGTACGAACGATGATGATATACTACATCTTAGTCAGCGGATGCATGAACTATATGGTGAACTGGATCATCATGGCGCAGAAACCATTGAAGGCGACATAGAAAAGGTACTGAAAGGATTGGGGTTTGAAGATGACACCTTTACTAAGAAGATTTCGGAATTATCCGGAGGTTGGCAAATGCGGGTGGAACTTGCAAAGTTGCTGTTAAGCAGACCTGATTTTATTTTACTGGATGAACCTACTAATCATCTTGACATGCCTTCGATCATCTGGCTTGAAAAATATCTAAAGGCTTCATCGACAGGAATTTTATTGGTTTCGCACGACAAACGATTTTTAGATCAATTGACAGATCGGACGATTGAGATTTCGCTTGGTAAAATCTATGACTTGCCTCTGCCATATTCTAAATTTATGGAAGAGAGAGTGAAGCTTAAGGAAATCCAATTGGCTTCTTTTCAAAATCAACAAAAAGATATTGAGCGTAAGGAAAAGCTGATCGATCGTTTCCGTGCTAAGGCCTCTAAAGCCAGCATGGCGAAATCCCTTGAGAAACAGCTTGAGAAAGTTGAAGTCATCGAGCTTGAAGAAGAAGATAAATCCGCGATGAAGGTCAGATTTCCAGTATTGGATCGTGCACCTCGACAGATGGTAAAAATAGCTGGTCTTTCAAAAAATTATGGTCCAAAAGAAGTACTCAATAAGATTGATTTTGAATTAGAGCGTGCGGAAAAAATTGCATTCGTTGGGCAAAATGGTCAGGGCAAAACCACCCTGGCTACTTTGATAGCAGGAACGATCACGCCAACATCAGGATTGCTTGACATCAATGAGAAAGTATTGATGGGATATTATGCTCAAAATCAGACAGAACTCTTCGATCCTAAAAAAACAGTCCTTCAGACCATGGAGGAGAAAGCAGCACCCGAAGTCAGAACTCGAGTGAGGTCGATACTGGGTTCTTTTTTATTTAGCGGAGAAGATGCAGAGAAAAAAATTTCCGTTTTGTCCGGAGGGGAAAGAGCAAGGCTTGCATTGGCATGTATGATCTTGTCGCAAACGAACCTGCTAATCATGGATGAGCCTACACACCATTTGGATATACAGGCGAAGCAGCGATTAAAAGATGCGCTGCTGGAATATCCGGGAGCACTCATTATCATTTCGCATGACAGGGATTTTTTAACAGGACTCACATCAAGGACACTTGAATTCAGTAGTGGTCAGGTGAAGGAATATCTTGGCGATATCGATGAGATGCTGAGTAAAAAAGGAATCGAAAATCTCGATGCACTCACAGCAGCACGAGCTCAGACAGCAGAAGATAAAGCCAAAAATAAACAGGAAGAAAAACCAGTAAAAGAGATTAAAATAGAAAATTCTGCTCCTAAGGTCCAGATTAATCCGCAAGAGAAAAAGAATTTGCAGCGACGGTTCTCACAGGTTGAGAAAGAGATTGCAAGTTGCGAATCAGTAATTAAGGAAAATGAAGTGAGGCTGGCAGATCCTGAATTCTATAAAGCCCCGGATTTTTTCAATCACGTGACGAAGTATGATGAGAAGAAAAAAGAACTGGAAAAGTTAATGACAGAGTGGGAGAGGCTGGCGGATCAATTGTCAAACTCCTGACTGAGCCGGCTCAGATAAGTACAAAAAAAAATGCCGGTATCACCCTTTGATGACCCCGGCAAGTCTCACCCCTTTATTAATCTTAATCAGGTTGCAAATATTTAAATTTGACCCC
>JBDUDG010000367.1:0-3595 GCA_040003045.1 Saprospiraceae bacterium
GTCTTGTCAATTGTAGTTGGGTAAATTCATGCTTCATACTCAGTATTTTATTCACAGTTATTAACAACCCCAATTACCCCGTTATTGTGTCCGCCATTGAAAAAATCAGTTCGGGGAGGTGCAATTCCTATATAAATACCCGATTTATGCTTCCGGCTTTTAGATGCCGGAAATGGGATCAGGCTATATATCATTCAAAGAATATATTTTGATTCCTATTTATTGCTTCCCATTTTCAGCACCACACAGCTTAAATCTGGCATTCGACATTCCATCATCCTGTAATCCTTTTCTGTCCGATTGGTCTCTTTACATTAAGTTTACTGTTGCGTATGGATATCTTATCATCTATTTCCAATCAGAATGAACCCTCATTCATCCTGATCATTTTCGCAGTTTTACTGGCACTGCTCCTTTCTTCCCTACTCGTCCTTACCTACGAAAAGACTTCCAGGGACATCGTGCCACCCGATCATTTCATCCAGTCCCTGGTGCTCATGGCGATCGTAACCGCTACGATCATGGAATCCATTGGTGAAAGTATGGCTCGCGGATTTGGGATATTTGGTGCCCTGGCGATCCTTCGCTTTCGGATCAACATATCCAACCCGCGAAATGTGGCTTTCATCTTCGCCGCCATGGCCGTAGGAATAGCATGTGGCGTCAACAGTTTTACTAATGCTATGATCGGCACCATCTCCTTTTGTATCATCGCGTTTATACTGCGCTTAACACCTTATGGACGAAAGAATAATATGCTGGGACAGCTAAGATTTGAGCTGCAGGGCGATACTACTGATTATGAAAAGGCACAATCCATAATCAAAAAACATTGCCGCAATTTTGTCCTCAAACGATATCGTATCAGTGTCGTGACACAAACAGAAAATAAAATAGAGTACGCTTTTGAGCTTCGTCTGCAGAATGAAATGCGCGGAATGGAATTGGCAAAAAATCTGCAGCAGCTACAGGGCCTTCAAAATGTGCGATTGATCTTTAACGATACTTACATTCATCAAACTGATTAACCGCTGGTCCATGCGACGCTTCAATCTTCTCTTCATATTGATCCCTTTACTGTTCCTCACCCTTACATTTATTTATATGAGCCTGAATCGCAGTTCCACAAGTTTTTTTGGAGTTGCCGAAAATCAGGAAACAGAGATCAATCTTGAACATGAAGCCACCGTCAATACCATAAATGTCACTGAAGGTCAATTCGTCTCCAAGGGCACCTTGCTGATGGAAGTAAGCTGGTCTGAGCTTGAATTTAAAATGAGTGCCCTGAATCATGAGATCACAGAACTTTCTTCGCGTGACCGTATTAATCAGGAAGAGATTCGTGGAAACCTTGAACGGTATAAAGCTTTGCGTGCTGATAAAGTAGAAGATGTACAAGGTCGTATACGTCTTCTGGAGTCTGAAAACCTTTTGAACCAACAGCTTTTTGCAGGTTTAAAAAGTCTTCCTCCCGCAGAAGAAGGTGAGTCCGCATCAGTTTATCAGACCAAATTGAAGAATCTAAGAGAAGAATTGCGTCTGTCTATCGAACCTCTTGATATAGAAATTTCTAATCTCGAACAAGAATCAAAAATAGCACACATACCTGCGCAAACTGAAATAGGTAAGTTGAAAAATGAAATAACCCTGTATGAAAAAGCACGTGATCATCTTCAGATCTACGCACCTTCTGATGGGCTGGTTGGAACAATCCATTGCAGACCCGGCGAAAATATTCCTGGCTTCAATGTACTGATCTCGTTCTACGAACAAAATCCCAATACGGTCATCGCCTATCTTCATGAAAGTCTAAGCACACAGATCAAAGTAGGCGATTCACTGAATGTTACTTCAACACTTCATCCTGACGAAACATATGTGGGAAGGGTCAGTGGTCTTGGCCATCGCATTGTCGAGATCCCTGAGCGTCTGCGCAAACTTCCGGAAATCAAAACGTATGGACGTGAAGTCCTTATTGAAATTCCTTCCAGCAATAACTTTTTACAGAAAGAAAAGGTGATGTTGCAGCGTGTGAATTCAGAACCATTTTCCCTTTTGACATTTCTGACAAAGCCACTTTCGAAACAATCTTAATCCTCATCTCCCTCTCCTACCACTGATGCGGCTACACAAACAAAGTATTTTCTTATGGGCAGGTTTACTTTTTTGCCTTTCTCTGAATGGCCAATCTACTTTGTCAGTCGGATCTATTTTATCAAGTGCCAAATATGACCTCAGTGTTGATTTGCAACAAAAGCATATTGAATTCATTTCAGGTATTAATGAAAACATTCCTTTTCCCGACCAGGTTAGTTTTCGGACGGAAACAGATCGCTTTCTAGCTTATCGCCAGGAATATCTATTGCGTCTTTCGGTCAATGGACTGAATGAGATGTCTCAGCAGCGAAAGCTTAACGATGCTTCGCGCCTTACCGAGCAGCAGGTTCTTCATCAATACGAGCATGAAGCTATTAAGAAACGGTATGATGCAATCAATGATTATAAATTCTTACTGCTGCGATTTGCAATTCAACAGGAGTTAAGTCTTGTGCTGGATGACAAAGTAAATGTGCTCAACAAGATGGCAAGTCTAAGCACAGGTGTTGAGATCGACGAATTGATCAAGACAGAATATGATCGCGATGAGCTCCATCTTGATATTGAAGATGCAAAAACACAGCTCGGTGCCATCCGCAAAAAAATTGAATTGTGGATGCCGGATGCCGCTTCAGAATGGAATCTTGATACGCTTGGATTTATTCAAACAACACAAGTGCAATTGGTAGTAGATCAAATCCCACAGGTCGCCAATCTCAATCCATGGGTCCTTGAAAAACAATTAAAGCTTGAGGAGGCACAAGCGAAGTATAATGTTGAAAAAGCAAATTCAAAAAAAATGCTTGATTTCTTCCAGGTGCGTTATTCGAGCCGTCCCAATGAAATATTGTTCCGTGAATTTTCTGCCGGCATGGGTATTAATCTTCCGTTCAAAGGTTCTTCGAGAGTAAAGCTCGCTGAAATGCAGATTGATAAAAATACCATCGAGCAAAATATTAAACTTAATCTTGATGAGCTCAATGGGTCTATCCTTCTGGCCCACACGGAAATGAATGCCCTGATCGACCGGTACCATCTCGCTGAAGAGCAATGGAAAGAAAGTCAAAACCGGTTTACGTTAGAGCATCCATCTTCACTGCAACCGGAAGGACCCATGACACTTTTGAAAGCACGCGAATTGCAAATCAAACGCAAGCTTAATTTACTTGACGTGCAAAAGCAAATCATGGCTCATTATATTTCCATACTTGATCTTACGGGAGCGTTGTCATCTGTTCCTTCGATCAATTATTTGTCTGCCGGATTGGAGGTTTATTGAACACTTGATGCCAGAGGCCTGAAGCTATACTCCATCACTCCATCACCATATCATTAAATCACCGCCTTCTCACATTCTCACATTCTCACATTCTCACATTCTCACATTCTCACATTGCCAGATTCCATTATACCTTTCCATAGCTCCTATATTTTTCGACAACATCTCTATCCGGAATATTTGCCTGCCGTTCGAAGCTGACTTCAAAAGCGACCATTG
>JBDUDG010000368.1:0-3594 GCA_040003045.1 Saprospiraceae bacterium
TCAGATATGAAAAAATCCCGGGTGCAAATGTCGAAGTAAAACAGTTTCAACAAGGCCCTCCTGTGCCCGCTCCAATCGAATTCCGCATACTTGGGGACAATCTTGATACACTGACGAAATACGGTCATGTGCTGGAAGAAATATTTAAAAAAACTAAAGGAACGCTCTATGTTGGAAATGATCTGAGACTTCCAAAGACTGATCTGCAAGTAATTATTGACAAAGAAAAAGCAGGGGTTTTTGGAGTGTTGCCTGCAGAGGTGGCTAAAACTGTGCGACTGGGAATAGCGGGTCTTCCAAATCAGAGTATCCGCAATGCGGACGGGGATGAATATAAGATCATGATGACAGTGCAGGACAAGGATCCGGATAAGGCGCTCGATGTATTTAAGCGAATGTATGTGACTTCGCTTTCCGGCGCATTGATCCCCCTGACACAGATAGCAGAAATAGAACCTGCAGAATCGCCGAGTGTCATCAGGCATTATGATAAGGAGCGATATACGTCTGTGACCAGTTTTGTGCAGACCGGATTTAATACGATCGCTATGTTTGGTGACATTGAAAAGAAACTTGACGCCATTAAATTACCTGCGGGTTATCGTTTTGTAGCGGCAGGTGAAAAAGAAACGCGGCAGGAATCTTTTGGTGGTATGGGCAGCATCATTCTGATTACATTTTTTGGTTTGTTTGGAATCCTGGTACTTGAATTTAAAACATTTAAGAGCACATTGATTGTGTTGTCGGTTATTCCTCTTGGAATTGTAGGCGCATTGGTGATACTATTCTTAGGAGGTGAGACACTTTCATTTGTTGCCACGATAGGTATGGTGGCCCTGATGGGGATTGAGATTAAGAATAGTATACTTCTTGTGGATTACACTAATCATCTGCGTGAAAATGGTATGCCCCTGAAGGAGGCTGTGATGAATGGTGCAGAGACCAGGTTCCTGCCAATACTTCTTACATCTATGACTGCGATAGGTGGTATGATTCCGTTAGTTTTAGAAAAATCGCCATTGATATCACCACTTGCATTAGTGTTGATTGGCGGGCTGATTAGTTCGACGTTGTTGAGTCGGATAGTGACGCCTTTGCTTTATATGTTGATACCACCGGCGATTACGCTTGCCCCGGCGAATTCTGCGAATTCTCTCCCCTAAAGGGGTTGACAAAGGGCAGAGAGCAGGTCAGGCGGAGTATCTCATTAGCTCAATTTTTACCTAAAAATTTATAATAGAATATTGACTGAAATTAGGATTCTTGACTCCGAATGATTATATTTCCACATAATTTACAAGTTAGAATATCCAAAATTGAACTGAGTGAAGTAGAATTTTTCATTTAACCTCTAACGTGAGGGCTATGCTTATACTGAACTTTAAATCTTTGCTTGATTTCATCCCCATTTCTATGGCTATTGTCTTATTGGCTTATTGGCTTATTGGCTTATTGGCTTATTGGCTTACAATGTATTAGGTTCAGGTTTTTGTTTAATTATAACCCTTCTATTCATTCTTATTCAGCACCATATACATTTGACCGAAGGAATCTCCCTCTCCGGATCAATGAGTATTGCCCTTCCTCAGGCATGTGCTAAGGACTGAGGGAGGAGCCACCGTGAGAATACCAAATATCACGAAACTGCACCAGGCCAAAAGCCTGTATGAATGGCTGTGACGGGCAGCCAAACTCCATAATAGGAATGTAAGAAAACTGAACCGTGGAAGACGTCAGATGACACAAATGAGGCAACTTGTAATGGCTCAAGCCGGAAATAAAAACCGGCAAGAGCCAGCTTGCGACTGGATTGCCGGTTTAATTAACAAATAATAAAAATCTAAAATCATGAAAAAAAATCACATTTTCAATATAATGATCTGTTTTTTCTTTTTGATGCTGGCTTACAGCTGTGATAATGCAGATTTACAGAAGTCTTTACCAAAAGACACTGCAAAAGTTACCACTCGTACTAATGATTGTGAAGATTGTCCGGTTGGTGACTGTTGCTGTTACATTATTTATACGTCAGGATCCGGGGCACCACTTCAGCTTTGTGGAACTACGGGCACAAGATTAAGCAGCCAGGAATGTGAAGTTTTGGACCCTCCAAATGGATGTCCGGCGATAACTGGCTATTATTTTGGACCTTTTACGATTGATAATTTGAATACAAGTCAAATTTTCTGTCTTCCACAGAATTCTGCTTTTATGATTAATGTACCATCTGGTAATGTAAGCGTAACGATTACATGTCAATATGGACAAATCAGTCCGCAAACAGTTACCCCCACACTCGTCGGAGGGCACAGGTACTTTTTTCATTCAAATTCCAATTGTGAACTGGCAGGATGTTAAAGGTCATTTGAGTATAAATTAATAAGTGTCGTGAATCTCATGTTTTTGCAAAAAAAATATGGGATTCACGAGTTTTTAAATTAAATGATACTTAAATATTTATCTTAAAAGCATATGTTTAAAGTTATTACATATAGATATTTGTATTTAATTTATTTATTTACTATTTGTACAATCAGATTTAATGTTTTAGAAGCTCAACACTTAAATGCTGTTGGCGCTTTATTAACCTATTATAAGGTAGATATAAATTCATCTACTTGCCTATCTGGGGGTGGATGCAACTTTACTATTATTGGTAACCAAACGTTTGCATTGGGAGATGGATTTACTATCAGTTCAGATCTAAATTTCTACGGCCAAGGATCCGATTTAATGATAGTGGATACGTTAACAGGTTTCACTACAGTCTATTTTGATTACCCAGTAGGTGTTCCTTTATTACAAGGGCTTGCTAGTAATACAGATAATATTTTCTATGCAATGGCTGAACCGTTTATTTCGACAGATCTGTATAAAATAGACGTTAACAATGGAACGGTAGTTAATTTGGGTGCGACAGGACATCAATGCGGAGGAGACCTTACTTTTTTTGATGGCGAACTATATTTCACCAATACACAAATGGGCCATTCATATGTGGAAGTTGTCAAAGTCGATATCAATAATCCTGGAAATAGTGAAGTTGTTACAACTTATTCAAGTGCTTATCCAACACAAGGGGTCACAGCTTCAAATATTTGCAATACTCTTATAATTACAGCAGGCTTTGTACCAAATGAAATGCTTTATTTTCTTAATTTATTGGATGGCACCTTAACACCAATATGTGATGTTCCAGGGCCTCCCGATGAATTGTGGTATTTAAGTTCAAAATTGGAATTAGGATCACCTACTATTTGCAATGTAGCTATTGATCTTGATTGCGACGATAGTTCCGGAGCTACTGATGCGGATTACAATTCTCACGATTATGATTGCTTGTCAAATGGGGTAAAAATCTCCGACAATGATATCGGAATGCTCTATGATGCGATCATCTCATCGATGACTATACAGATTACCGGCTTCGTTCCAGATGCTCCAAATGAGATACTGATGATGACGGGTTCTGTTGCCGGCATCAATGTTTCCGGGTCAGGTACAGATATGATTACACTGACAAATGCCGGAGGAGCTAAATCAACAGATTTCAAAGATGCACTCCGCTTGATTGTTTATAAAAATACTGCTATT
>JBDUDG010000369.1:0-3555 GCA_040003045.1 Saprospiraceae bacterium
GGGAAAAGGGTTGAACGAAAGAATATCACTCAATTTCAGCAAACACTTGATATGCGGCTGGCAGAGCTTGTGACCACATTTGTCGCTGAGAATAAAGTTTCTGTTAAACACAGGATGATGTCACTAAGGCATCTTCCTTATACTGCTTTGAATGTAGTAGAAATTACGGCACTCCAGGATGTCGAAATCACACCGATGTCAGTCATTGAAGCGCCTGTATACTTACAAGACATACGGAATTATTATGCTGAAATTGACAGTTCGAATGCATTTATCCCACTCATGACTTCCGTTGCCAAGAGTCCCACAGGACAATATGAAATCGCAGCATCGGACTCTTTTATTTTTGATGAGCCACATGGAAGCGACCCTGCTATTATACATGAAGATAGGGACTACACTATGCACCTGATGAAATTCAGGAAAGCATTGAAGAAAGGTGAATCATATCGTTTTGCAGTGGTGGCTTCGGTGATTTCATCTGCGCAACATCCGGATCCGCACAATGAAGCTGAGCGCCTGACCATTTTTGCCGCACTCCAAAAAACAGATCGACTGCTGAAGTTTCATCATGATGCATGGCAAAAGTTATGGGACACAGGCAATATCTTCGTAGAAGGTGATCCATCAACAGAACGTGACATTCGATTTGCATTATATCATCTCTATTCGTGTGCACCTGCAGGCATACCTCCCAGTCTTTCCAGTATGGGTTTTCCCGGTCTTGGATACAATGGTCTTGGATGCTGGGTTACAGAATTATGGATGTATCCTCCTCTCCTTATCTTGCAACCCGATATTGCGAAATCTCTTTTAGAATATCGATTCCAACGATTGGAAGCCGCTATATCAAATGCATCGGAACATGGCTACAAAGGAGCTATGTTTCCATTGGAGTCAGCAACTGATGGAACAGAAGATACATCTGTCTGGGCTTTGGAGGGACCATTTCATCATCACATTACAGGTTGTGTAGAATGGGCATTTTGGAAATACTTTCAGGTGACAAGAGATACCATCTGGCTTCGTGAAAAAGGATGGCCTGTATTGCAGGGTGCAGCAGAATTCTGGGCCTCACGAGTCCAAAGAAATGGTCCTGGACATTATGATATTATTAATGTCCCTGGTGCAAATGAATGTCTCGAAAATATCGACAACAATGCATTCACAAATGGTATGGCGATCACCATCCTCCGATATGCAAATCAAGCTGCAAAGGTTTTAGGTTATGAGGAAAATGCTGACTGGAAAGAAGTCGCCGAAAATATTCCTATCCTTAAATTTCCCGATGGTACAACAAAGGAAAATGCAACGTACGAAGGGACCATGATCAAACAGGCCGATGCAGTCCTTCTTTCCTATCCACTGGAGATCATCAGTGATCCGGCTGGTATTCAAAGAGATCTAAATTATTATACCCCACGTAATTCTCCTGATGGACTAGCTGTGGCTTCGACTATTTCATCGATTCTCTTTAATAGACTTGGAAAAGTAAAAGAAGCTGCTGAATTTTTTACCAAAAGTTATAAACCATATGAAGTTCCACCATTCGGTGTGATCTCGGAGATAGCAGGTGGTACAAATCCATATTTTGCTACTGTCACAGGTGGTATGTTGCAAGCTGTCCTTGCCGGCTTCATGGGTCTCACTATTACTGATCAGGGTATCGAACAGAAAGTTTCACCTCTTCGTGAAAAAGGAAGAGTATCATTTGAAGGCCAGGAAACTATTTTTGTAACACTACCAAAAGGCTGGAGGACTTTTAAAATTGCTGGCGTAGGTGTGGATGACAAAACTTACATTATGAAAGAGAAAGAGAAGTGAGTTCTTCGACACATACAAAATTCCTGTGCTGCAATACTTACACTGATTGCACTGCATTGTGAAATAGCTGGTACAGGACGGGCTTTGGCTGGGTAAATGGTGTTTATCTGTCATTATCAAATGAAACTACAAATGCTTTAATATGACACCAGACTCCATGGCATAAATAAGGCTCCGGTCATCTTTTAAAATGTCCGGAGCCCATACCCTGTTCTTTATTTATCGCAATTTAATATAACCAAACAAGCCATCGCTTTCACCATTAGGACCTGCGGTAAAGAATAGCTGATTTTGATCTCCTACAGGCTGTCCATTTACAGGGAAGGTCAGTGACCATAGACCATTTATAGCGATTGTAGTAGCACCATCTTTGAGTTGTCCCACATACACACCATCTTTACTGAATACATTGATTCTGCCATCACCGAAATTTCCGATGAGAATTGCACCAGAGCCTTGATCAAATCCATCTGGTGCTTTTGCAATTGCCCAGGGACTGTTTAATGTTCCCTGAGAAGCGAATCGTTTTACAAGCGTTCCGTTCGTATTAAATATATTTACGTACCCATTCCCTGCTCCACTGACATCATCTTTTTTATCAGCACTTTGCTTAGCATATGTGACGTATAACTTACCATCTATGTTTTGTACATTGAATGGAGCAAAGCCAGCCGGAATAGAAGGGTCATCAAATGATTTTGTGGTATCATAGACAAAATTTTTGTTCAAAACTTCTATTTCACCTTCCGAAAAATTTGCGATGTACAGAAAATTTGCACCTCCATCCGCCGCAATAGTCACTCCTTTATAAACTGCCCCATCCGCTGAATTGTCAGCCACCTTTACTGTAATTAATCCAGAGTTCCAAGAGTGAACTGTTCCTTCTTCGCCAACATAAATAAATTTACTGGCTAATATTGTAGAAGGAATAACAAAATCGGAAGTTGAATTGTACACTACACCAGTAGGTTCACCATCTACAGAAATTGGTGACAGCAAGGCTAAACCCGATCTGTCATATATAGTGGTGCGATCCTTATCCGTGGAAGAAATCCAGAATGCACCCGTAGGTCCAATAGCCGTACCCCATGCATTTACAAGGTTCGTATCAATCCGTGAAGCATTATATCCACTTGCACTCGCTACAAGATTCACTTGCTGATAACTTGCATCAGGGTTTGCATTGTCATCTTTGCATCCTGGAAGAAAACACCATGTTGCAAATAAAAGTAACAGTAATAAAAGGGAAGAGGGAGCACAATTTGATTTACCAAACAGGAATTTTTTCATTTTTAAAGATTTAGTTTTTAATGACGTCAGAAGAACAACTTAAATTTTAGAAGGTTATTTAAAGACTGTTAAGTTGTTGCTTTTAACCCTCATCGAGAAAAAAACCAGGTTGAAGCAGCAAAAGGAATTTATAAACCAGTTGTTTTCCCAATTTAATATCTCTGAAACCAGTTTATAAATTTTAAAAATTATTATTCGATACAAATTTGATATTTCGCCTTAATCCATTGAGGCCAGTTCGCTTAATGGCTGATTTTGAAAATAATTCATCAAACACTTCCGCGGTTATTTCCTGCCAGTCTTCATCTTTCATCGCAGCAAACTTTTTATTCATCTCAAAAGCAGGTTCCTCATGCGGTTTAGAGAAACGGTTCCATGGACAAACTTCCTGGCAGATATCACAACCGAAAATCCAGTCTTCCATTTTATCTTTGAACTCCT
>JBDUDG010000370.1:0-3552 GCA_040003045.1 Saprospiraceae bacterium
GCCAGAATAGCACCACTTAAAAAATATGGTCTTCTTCTGCCCAGAGAATTCCATGTACGATCACTCATGTACCCGATGATCGGTTGCACGATCAGTCCCGTCAGCGGTGCTGCAACCCAAAGTATAGGAATGTCATCTACTTTGGCCCCGAGTGTTTCGAAGATCCGGCTGACATTAGAGTTTTGCAAAGCAAATCCAAACTGGATACCCAGGAATCCGAAGCTCATATTCCAGATCTGCCAAAAGGAAAGGGTTGGTTTTTGTTTCATCATTAGTCTTATCTGGGTCTAATGTAGTGAAAGTAGAGAATGCAACGGCCCTTGCGGGAAGGAGCTTGAGAGCACAAGAGCGTAAGAGTGTAAGAGGTTGGCATTTATTTAGCATATTGTGATTCTTTAAGGTTGGTCATAATCTTAAGAATTTCTCCACTTTCGATAATTACTAATTTTAATTGTTTTCGGTCACCACAGGTTGTTTTATCAACAAGGTCTAAACAGTATTGTGTTTCATCTGCCTCTTCAACTACGATACATATTTTGGCAAAACGCTCATTTTTAGATCTGCTGCGATAAGATGCCCGATAATTAGCTCCCTCGGAAGCGGCTGCTTTGACTAATTGGTATACCATTACCCTTGTGGAAGGAGTGAATGGGAAGGTTTTATTAAATCTTAGAACAGCTAGAGCTAATACCATAGTTCTATTACGGAAATTTTCATTGAATTCTTCATTTGTCATTTTCATCAGTTTTTTGGTTAAAATTGTTTCATCTTGATTCGAGAGATTAATAGTATCCTATATGTCTCGAAACAGTTAAAATGTGACCGGTTTTCTGAACTTAATTTTTTCCAAAAACTGATTTTTTTTAAAAAGCTACGCTCTTACGCTCTCCTGTGTCCTTGGGTATAGCCTTCCAGTCTAAAAATCATCCTCCAAGAACAGTTCTTTGACCACGAATTCGTTACATTCGCAAATATTAAAAATCAAAGAATATGTATAAGTTTAGAATACTGATCAGCTTTATCGCGTGTGTTGGCGGTCTGCAGGCACAAACTTCCATGACTCCTGAATTACTTTGGAAACTCGGCAGGGTTACTGGTCTTGGGATCACTCCTGATGGAAAAAGTGTAATTTATACCGTCAATACACCTAGTGTAGAAGCCAATAAGAGCTCAAATAAAATGTACCAGATCTCTATCGAAGGCGGAAAAGCCACAGAGATCACAAAGAACCCGATCAGAGATAAAAATATTTCTCCTGATGGAAAATATATCCTCACCAATAAGGATGTACAAGTCGTGAAAACGAAAGGCACAGATTTTTATCCTGAGCTGACGAAATCAAATGTTTATGTATTCAATGATATTCCGATCAGACATTGGGATACATGGGAAGAAGGCGCATATGACCATGTCTTTCTTTCGAAGTTGGTCAATGGCGAACCAAAAGATGAAATCGACCTGATGGAAGGTGAGCCATATGATTGTCCGCAAAAACCATTTGGTGGTGATGAAGATTATATATGGACTCCAGATAGCAAGGGTGTGATATACGTTACAAAAAAGAAATATGGTAAAGATTATGCCATCAGCACGAACACAGATCTCTATTATTACGATATCGCTACAAAGAAAACAAAGAATTTAACCGAGGGCCATTTGGGGTATGATTTGAATCCTGAATATAGCAGTGGACATCCACTGACCTGGTTAGGGATGAAAAGAGATGGGTATGAATCAGATAAGCAGGATATATACCTGCAGATACATGATCAGACATTTAACTGGACTGGCTTCAGAGATGATATTCACGTCGAAGGCTTTAAGTATGGAACTGATGATAATATTTATTTCTACGCACCTATTGATGGTACACTTCAGCTCTTCACCTTTGACACTGTTTTAAATACAACAACAAACCTTACCGATATCCGACAAATCACAAAAGGAGATTTTGACATTAATGGAATCATTGGCCAATCAGGGAAAAAAATAATAGTGAGCCGATGCGATATGAACCACGCGAATGAGCTCTATACCGTAAACATCATAGACGGATCCATGAAGCAGCTCACCCATGTCAATGATGAGATGTATAGCAAGATCTCCATGGTGAAGACAGAACGCAAATGGGTTGAAACAACAGATCATAAAAAGATGCTTGTATGGGTCATCTATCCACCGGATTTCGATCCATCAAAAAAATATCCTACGCTGCTGTACTGCCAGGGAGGCCCACAGTCTGCATTGACACAATTCTATTCTTTTCGTTGGAATTTCCAGTTGATGGCGTCCAATGGCTACATCGTCGTAGCACCTAATCGTCGTGGTATGCCTGGTCACGGAACAAAATGGAATGAAGAGATCAGCAAAGATCATGGCGGTCAGGCGATGAAAGATTATCTCTCTGCAATCGATAGCGAAAGCAAACAACCTTATGTGGATAAGGACCGTCTCGGTTGTATCGGCGCGAGCTATGGCGGATATTCCGCTTATATGTTGGCAGGAATTCACAAGGATCGCTTTAAGACTTTTATCGCCCATGATGGCATCTTCGATATGCGCAGTATGTACGGCACTACAGAAGAATTGTGGTTCGTGAACTGGGACTGGGGTGGACCTTATTGGGATAAGAAAAACAAGGCTGCTCAAAAAACCTATAAAAAATTCAATCCGATCAATTATGTGGACAAATGGGATACTCCCATCATGATTGTACAGGGCGGAAAAGATTATCGCGTTCCCATCGAACAAGGAATCCAGGCATTCCAGGCTGCACAATTGAAAGGAATTAAAAGCAAGCTTCTTTATCTCCCGGATGAAAATCACTGGGTCCTGAGTGCACAAAACGCAATGGTATGGCAGCATGAATTTTTCAACTGGCTCAAGGAAACATTGCCGGTAAAGGGACAGGCACCTATGATGAATAAAAGCTAAGTGAAAAGTAACACTTCGACTCATCTTCGAATAAATTCGAAATTGATGCAAGCTCAGTGCAAGAAAGTGAAAAGTGAAAAGTGAAGAGCGAAGGGGGAAGAAAAGTGTTAAAGTTTGAAGAAATTTCAAAAAAGCGGTCATAAAAGGACGTGCTCGAGACATTAGTGTTGATGAAAAACTTAAATCAACTCTTATGGATTCGTACATTTCTTATTTATTATCTGATATTCAAAATGCCCATCGGTCTGTTGTCACAGGAATTAAAAGGGAAAAGCAAATAAGCTTTGAAGACGAAATGGAAATCGTCGAAAATTGGGCAACTAAAGCATGTGATGAACCTCCGACCCTTGGCCTCCAGACCGGGCTTTCCGTTGAACAATTTCCTCCAATCGAAAAACTTAAATCAGAGGAACTTCTGCAAATAATTTTGGCATTTCATGAAATGTTGGCTTCCTGGCATATCCAGGCTGAGATACCGGAAGAAGTGCCTGCACCTTTTGCTTATACACTTCTTATAAATCTCTTAAATGAGTCCGCATGGTATTTTCCTGGAGGAATGTATCATTTTGATTTTTGCACCGGCTTTGCACCGGATTGTGAATTGAAAGAATTTTGTCC
>JBDUDG010000059.1:0-11976 GCA_040003045.1 Saprospiraceae bacterium
TACAGATCCTTGTCTTGCTGTTTCACCGGGCACGCCTGTTGTGTTTCATGATTATCCCATTGCTTTTTCAGGCGCAGATAAAGTTCTCGGATGTCAACCTGACTATGTGGAATTAAGTGCAGCAGGATCATCATCAGGAAATGATATTAGATATGCCTGGGTAGCTGTCTCTGGTGGCAGCATAGACGGGCCGGCCAACCTGAATATTATTAAAGCTAATCATGCGGGTAGCTATATTCTGTATGTCAGAAATGTTATATCCGGTTGTATATCTTATGATACTGTTGAAGTCACTCCTTCTCAACTTTCCATTCAAAGCATTGAGATCAAGTCCACGCCACCGCTTTGTACCGACCAATGCAATGGTACGATTGATATAAAAAATGGTGATTCTTCTTGGTTGTATGATTTTGGTGGAGGTTTATTTGAAACGGCCACTTTTATTCAATCCGCTTGTCCGGGTGTTCAGGCCATTGCTATCAGGGATACTTTCGGTTGCATCGCTGATACCATCGTGATGATTGACAATCCACTTCCTGTTGAAGTGGATCTTGGGCCGGATCAGTTAATTGCTCTTGGGGATTCCATTGTGCTGAATGCAGCATCTGCGAATGATATAGTGGCTTTTAATTGGATGTCAACAAATCCATGTACAACATGTCAGCAGATTGTGGTGCGTCCTTCTGAGACTACAAACTACCAGGTATTCGTAACCGATCAAAATGGTTGTGAAGCGATGGATGATATTATTATTTCAATAGATTTTCCACACAACATTTATGTGCCAACAATATTCAGTCCGAATGGAGATCAAATCAATGATCTTTTCATCATCAGCGGAAGCCGGGATGTAATGGAAATAGAATCGCTGGAAATATTTGACAGGTGGGGAAATAAAATATTTTTCGCTGAACATTTCCAGCCAGATGATCCTTCAAAATCCTGGGATGGCACTTTCCTCGGAAACCACCTCAATCCTGGTGTGTATGTGTATAACCTGAAAGTGCTTTTCAATAACAACCAGAATTTTCATAAATCCGGAGATTTTACCTTGCTGAGGTAATATCAATAATGAAGAATTAAAGTCCGCAGTTTGCTGAGTTGTGGCCCAGGGATGAGCATGAGCACTTCGAAGTAAAGGGGAATAAGGGGTTAAGTAGGAGGCTATATTCATTTCCAAAGTCTAAATTTGTGGCATGCTGAGAATGGTTTGCCTGGTTTTTTGTCTTGGAATTGCGTCGTCGCTTCTTGCACAGAAACATTCGAATCCATTTGATCTCAAATACCGCCCTCCCCGGGTAGTCTCCAATCCCAAACCTGCTCCTGCAGATTCAGCCAAAATTGATCCTAATGACATAAAAAGTCCTGAACCACAGATTCCTGCTGCATCATCAACTCCGGCCATTGATACATCAACTCCTTTTGAGCAAAAGGACACTATTTTACATTCAGGAACTAACCCTTTCGAGGTGGAAAAGGGAAAAAGGAAGACAAGCCCTGTTACCCCTGTTGAAAAGATTGAAGTAAGAAAACAACCTGAAACGACGATTTATAGTCCTGCCGGACCTCCAAGGCACATGTCGAAGGGGATTCAAATCTTTTTTATACTTCTCAGCCTGCTTTTCCTGATTTTCATCGTCAATGTGGAGAGGAACTTTGTAAAGGATCTCTGGCGGGTGATCTCCAATGAAAACTACAGTTCACTCCATCTTAGGAATCAACGGAACACGATGCGCCAGATCCTCCTGGTCATGGGGTATCTCATTTTCTTTATCCAGGCAGGGATATTTTTATGTCACCTGCTTTCCTTTTTTGGATATTCCGGGGAGTTTTTGAGCTCCATTTGGGCCTGTATGGGCTTGGTGATCACGGTATATGCTGTCCGACATATCGGAATCCGTTATTTGAGATGGCTTTTCAATAACGAGAAGGAAATGAGCCTGTTTGGCTTTGATATCAGCACCTTCAATATCATGGTTGGCCTGTTCCTTTTGCCCATCAATGTTTTACTCAATTTTGGTCCGGATACCATGCTTAATCCACTGATTATCATAGGGATTATCGTGGTTTTATTGGCTTACCTCATGCGCCAGCTCAGATGGATGCTGACGGCAAGAAGGCTGATAGCGAATAGTCTATTTCTCTTTTTTGTGTATCTTTGTGCCGTCGAAATTTTGCCCCTGTGGGCTATTTTGAAGTTTTTCTGGTAACTGTCATGATCCACTAAAGACTGCCGAATGGTTACAAAAAGTATAAACGCAAGTCCCAATACAACACCGAAACTGAACGTTAAAACCATACTGGTTTCACAACCCAAGCCAGAACGATCACCATACTACGATATTGAAAAGAAGTACGGTATCCAGATAGACTGGAGACCTTTCAATCACGTAGAGCCAGTTACTGAGAAGGATTTTCGCAAAAATCGCATTCGTCCTGATGAATTTCAGGCCGTAGTAATGACTAGTAAAAACAGCATCGACCACTTTTTCAGGATTTGCGAAGAGATGAGGATCAAGGTTTCTCAGGACATGAAATATTTCTGTACCTCCGAGACCGTAGCTCATTATCTTCAGAAATTCATCCAATACCGCAAGCGAAAGGTATTCGTAGGTGAAAGGACGATTCAGGACCTGGCAAGTCCACTTCAGAAACACAAATCCACTACTCGATTTTTGGTTCCTTGTTCCAATCTGGGCAAAGAAGATGTGATCGACTATCTCAAAGGAAAAGAGGTCAACTTTGAATCAGCCGTCATGTACAATTCGGTATCAAGTGATCTTTCTGATCTGCGCGATATCTTTTATGACATGCTGATCTTCTTTAGCCCGCAGGGAATAGAATCTTTATTTGAGAACTTCCCTGACTTCAAGCAAAACAATACGCGCATCGCCGTTTTTGGAAATATCACAGCCAAAGCCGCTGAAGATCATCATCTCAGGATTGATGTGATGGCGCCTGCACCGGGTATATCTTCAATGTCAATGGCATTGGATAAGTATTTGCAGGAATCAAATAAGGAGCATCACAAATAGTCACTTCGTCCAAATAGTATTATCATCTTCAGCCTGCTACTGAAGCTTATCTGTCTGCCCGATGTTATCTGCATTATCGCGACCTGAATTCATCAACAAATTGCAATTGCAACTTGCTTGTGAGCCATTACCTGGGTTATCCGCACATTTAAAGATGGCCCACCCTGTGAAAAAATCAAATCCATTTTCAATCTCCCCGGATGTCCGGAATGCAGCCGTCCTAATGGTACTTTTTGAAAACGAGTCTAATAATTTCAATTTACTCTTTATCAGACGCACCACAGTTGAGAATGGTGACAAACATTCTGGTCAGATTGCTTTTCCCGGAGGAAAGTCCGAGCCATCAGATCCCGACCTGATGTATACTGCTTTGCGTGAGGCAGAAGAAGAGATTGGGATTGATCTGTCAGAGATTGATGTATTGGGTTCTCTGAGCCCGATTTATATAAACGTGAGCAATTTCATGGTTTATCCATACCTGTCTTATGCTATAAATAAACCGGCATTAATCAGACAGGAAGCTGAAATAGAGGAAATTCTGGAACTATCTCTGGCCTCTTTTCAGGACCCATCAGCCAGACAGGAGACGAAAATTCATTTATCCAAAGAAGTTACGCTCAATCATGTGCCCTGTTTTAACATAGCAGGGACCATCATTTGGGGGGCAACGGCTATGATCATGAATGAATTCCTGGAGATCCTGGATTGGGTCTGAGGGCCGTCCACAGACATTTCATTAAATTTGAGGATACATGGAAGCAATCCAACCTGTCAGTGCCTACCAGCCTAAACATCATATCCGCATCGTCACGGCGGCATCCCTATTCGATGGCCATGATGCAGCGATCAATGTCATGCGACGTATCATGCAGCGCTCAGGTGCTGAAATCATACATCTTGGTCATAACCGGAGCGCAAAAGAAATCGTCGATACCGCTATCCAGGAAGATGTTCAGGGCATAGCGCTTACTTCTTACCAGGGAGGGCACAATGAATATTTCAAATATATATTTGACATGCTTCGCGATCGTGGAGCAGGTCATATTAAAATATTTGGCGGAGGAGGCGGAACCATTCTTCCTTCAGAAATTGATGCCCTCCAGAAATATGGGATTGCCCGTATTTACTCTCCGGATGATGGACGTCATATGGGTCTTCAGGGCATGATCAATGACGTTCTTATCAAATGTGATTTTCCACTCGGCGAACATCTTAATGGAGAAGTAGCTAAACTATCAGCTAAAAATCATCTTTCGATTTCACGGATGATCACTGCGGTTGAAAATTTTCCGGAAGAAAATAAAGACTGGATATCCATCATCACTGCTCAGGCTAAAGAAGCGCACGTTCCGGTCTTAGGAATTACAGGCACAGGTGGTGCGGGAAAATCCAGTATGATTGATGAAATCATTAGAAGATATCTTCTTGACTTTCCGGATAAAGACCTGGGTGTTATTTCTGTGGATCCGAGTAAACGTAAAACAGGTGGTGCGTTGTTAGGCGACCGCATTCGAATGAATGCATTAGTTTCAGACAAGGTCTATATGCGTTCGCTGGCTACACGTCAATCCAATCTTGCACTGTCAAAACATATACAACAAGCAATCAATATTCTGAAGGCGGCCAATTTTGATCTCATCATACTGGAGACATCAGGTATAGGGCAATCCGATACAGAAATTATCGACCATGCGGACATGTCATTGTATATCATGACGCCTGAATTTGGCGCTGCATCACAGTTAGAGAAAATCGACATGCTGGATTTTGCAGATGTCATTGCAATAAACAAGTTTGATAAACGAGGTGCGCAGGATGCATTACGAGATGTCCGCAAACAATATAAACGCAACCATAATTTATGGGATGTCAAGGATGAAGAAATTCCTGTATATGGCACTATTGCATCTCAGTTCAATGATCCTGGTACAAATGCATTGTACAAAAAGATCATCGAGGTGTTGCGAACAAAAACGGATCATGAGTTTAAATCGTCCGTTGATTTCAAAACAGGAGAAAGTGAAAAAATATATATCATACCACCTGCCCGCATACGATACCTGTCAGAGATAGCGGAGAATAATCGCAAATATGATACCTGGGCAAACAATGAAGCTCGCAAAGCCGGTCTTTTATTTTCGCTACTACAATCCGAAAAACATTTTGATGAGACCGGAACAAACGAATTAGCTGAAAAAATAAAAGCAGAATTTGATAAACTCAAACAGGATGTGGATGGAGATGTATGGAGATGGATTCAGGAATGGCCGGAGATCCGTCATACGTATGTTGATGATGATTACACCTACAAGGTTCGGGGTAAGGATATAAAAGTTGAAACGTATACAAAATCACTTTCAGGGACAAGAATACCTGTTGTAGCACTGCCAACTGCAGAAGACTGGGGCACACTTGTATCCTGGGTAACGCAGGAAAATTTGCCGGGTAGATTTCCATACACAGCAGGAATATTTCCTTTTAAACGAAAAGGTGAAGACCCGACGAGAATGTTTGCCGGTGAAGGGGGGCCAGAAAGGACGAATAAGAGGTTCCATTATTTGTCGATGGATATGCCTGCGATAAGGTTGTCAACTGCATTTGATAGTGTGACACTTTATGGAGAAGATCCTGATCACCGTCCTGACATCTATGGTAAAATTGGAAATTCAGGGGTGAGCATATGTTCACTCGATGATGCGAAGCGATTGTATTCAGGTTTTGATCTGTGTGACGCGAAGACTTCTGTGTCAATGACGATCAATGGTCCGGCTGCAACGATTTGTGCCTTCTTTATGAATGCAGCAATTGATCAGCAATGCGAATTGTACATAAAAGAAAACCACTTTGAGCAAAAAGTGGAGGATGTGCTTCTTAAGAAATATGATGACCGGGGTATGCCTCGTCCTAAATACGATTATGATTTACCGGAAGGACATCATGGACTCGGTCTTATGCTTCTGGGTATCACAGGCGATGAAGTGCTTGATGCTGACACATATTCAAAATTAAAAGCTAAAGCACTCAATTCTGTTCGTGGAACTGTTCAGGCTGATATTCTTAAAGAAGATCAGGCACAGAATACCTGTATTTTTTCAACTGAATTTTCATTGCGGTTGATGGGTGATATGCAGGCGTATTTTATTGATGAAAAGATTCGTAATTTTTATTCAGTTTCAATTTCAGGTTATCACATCGCTGAGGCGGGTGCAAACCCAATCACGCAACTTGCTTTTACCCTGTCCAATGGATTTACATTTGTTGAATATTATTTGTCCAGGGGATTGGCGATTGATGATTTTGCACCGAATCTTTCTTTCTTTTTTTCTAATGGAGTAGACCCGGAATATGCTGTCATCGGACGAGTAGCTCGTCGTATCTGGTCAAAGGCGATGAAATATAAATATGGTGGTAATGATCGATCCCAAAAATTAAAATATCATATTCAGACAAGCGGTCGATCGCTGCATGCACAGGAGATTTCATTTAATGATATCAGGACGACGTTGCAGGCACTATATGCGATTTATGACAATTGTAACAGTCTCCATACAAATGCATATGATGAGGCTATCACTACACCTACAGAGGAAAGTGTGAGAAGGGCTATGGCGATCCAAATGATCATCAATCATGAATTAGGTCTTGCAAAAAATGAAAATCCATTGCAAGGTGCATTCATCATTGAGGAATTAACGGACCTGGTAGAAGCTGCAGTTTTAGCAGAATTTGATCGCATCACAGAGCGGGGTGGTGTGTTGGGTGCTATGGAAACTATGTACCAGAGGAGCAAGATCCAGGAAGAAAGTCTGTATTATGAAACCCTGAAGCACTCAGGCGAATACCCGATCATTGGTGTCAATACATTCCTTTCGAAAGATGGCTCACCAACGGTACTTCCTAGAGAGGTGATCCGTGCCAATACAGATGAGAAGGAGGGTCAGATCAGGAGATTGCAGGAATTGCAAAAAGCGAATGATGATGTCTCTGCTGCTGCGTTGAAAAATCTGCAAATAGTGTCCATGAATAATGAAAATACATTTGCAGCTTTAATGGAGGCGTCTAAAAGATGTTCGCTCGGACAGATTACACATGCGCTGTATGAAGTAGGAGGACAGTATCGAAGAAATATGTAAAACGATTTTGGATTTACGATTGCCGATTTTGGATTAATATATAACCAATCTGACTTCACTAGATTTGATCTGGTCGTATAGAATGGATGATCATGAATTTCTTATTTTACCTGCGTCCTCATTATTCAAATATTGATTCGATTTCGTGACTCAAAAATGATTCAAAAAGAGGACGAGGAAAGTTGCTGAGCTGTAGCACTAGGTTGAATATAGAAAGTCTAAGCATTTGTTTGGAAAAGTTAAGAGCCATTTGGATTGCCACGTATGATATTATGGAATTGGCTACCAAAAATCTTGTAAGCGAAAGATTGACAAGTATATTGTAAAAATTCATTTTCTAATAATTCAGTACACTTTATCACTTCATCACTTTATCACTTTATCACATTGCAACATTATCAAATTATCACATTGTTTTTTCTTACGCTCTTGCGTTCTTCAAGTCTCACAGATCTCCCAACTGTGGCCTGATAATAATGTCCTCTACCACTGACTGCTGACTCATCCTCAGTATCGCGACAACTGCTTCAGCCACATCTTCAGGTTTCATCAATCGTTCCTCAGGGTAATCAGCGCCACTCCACGAAGCTGACCAAGTAGCGCCGGGCATGATCGATGTCACTTTGATATTATAGGGTTTCAATTCTTCACGCAGCACTTTACTAAAACCAAGCATTGCAAATTTGCTGATGGTGTATGAGCCACCATTTGGATAAGACATAAAACTGGCGATAGAACACATGTTGATGATATATCCTTTTTTTCTTATCATCATATCCGGAAGCAATTCACGAGTCAGGTGATAAGCGCTAAAAAGATTTGTAGCCATCGTATTTTCCAATGTACCATCTTCTTCTTTAGAAATTTCACCCGGCGTAAAAATGCCCACATTATTGACTAACAGATCGATTTCAGGCCAGATATGTTTTATTTTCTTTCCATATTCTATCGTTTCATTTTTTTTGGAGAAATCAACCTTATCCACAAGACATTGCTGATCGGGAAATGAATCCCCAGCTTCCTTCTGGATATTCTTCAGATCGGTGTCATCTCTTGAAGTAATGGCCACATTCCACCCTTCTTTAAGGAGGGCATACACGATAGCCAAACCAATTCCTTTTGTTGATCCTGTAACAATTGCATTCATATTCATAAACATATCTAATTTTTCCGGGTTTTGGTTAAGGTGTCGCTCAAGATTGATTAAGTGAGCTTTTGCCGATAAAACCTACTTTTACTGTATACTTGACCTCCTTAAATGAAGCATAATTTCATTTTTCACCTCGGCAGATTCATTACATGGATCCGGCAGGTCTTCTCCAAACCGGAGAATATGCGCATGTACTGGAAGGAGACCATGCGCCAGATGAATGACATCGGGATAGGTTCACTCATCATCGTCATCCTGATTTCCACGTTTATGGGGGCTGTGATGGCCGTTCAGATCAGCTATCAGCTGGGAGGACAACTCATACCACGATATTATGTCGGATATCTGGTCAGAGATATTACGATCATTGAATTGGCACCGACCATCACTTGTCTTGTTTTGGCAGGAAAAGTGGGTTCCAACATGGCGGCGGAGATAGGAGGAATGCGCCAAAAGGAACATATTGATGCCATGGAGATCATGGGGGTCAACACCTCAGCTTTTCTGGTCATGCCAAAAATTTTTGCAGCCATCTGTGTTGTTCCTTTGCTGGTAGCAGTAGCGTCTTTGGTCAGTATTGGAGGAGCTTTTGCGGCAAGTGTGCCTACAGGTTTGTTTACAGGAGCTGAATATGTTGAAGGAATCAGGGCATACTTTGAACCGTACAATGTGTTTATGATGTTTTTCAAGTCAGTTGTTTTTGGTTTTATACTCTCTGCCATTTCTTGTTACCAGGGATACTTTGTAACAGGAGGGAGCATTGAACTTGGCAAAGCCAGCACAGCGGCAGTCGTGATGAGCAATATAGCTATTCTGATCGCTGATTATTTCATCGCCGTACTTCTTACACAATGATAAAAGCTGAGCACATATCGAAATCGTTTGGTGACCAACTCGTGCTGGATGATATCAATGTCACCTTCGAGGCAGGGAAAACGAATCTAATCATCGGGCGAAGCGGTGCCGGAAAAACTGTCCTGTTAAAAATTTTAGTCGGACTCTATCCGCCTTCTTCCGGTATAGTCTGGTATAGTGATGTCAATTTTACATCGCTTGATAAAAAAAGTGTCCGGGATATTCGGATGAAAGTCGGTATGCTTTTTCAGGGAACGGCACTATTTGATTCAATGACCATTGAAGAAAATATTCGTTTTCCAATGGATATGTTTACCAACAAAACAGCAAAAGAAAAATTAGATCGTGTCAATTATTGTCTTGAGCGGGTTAATTTGGTGGATGTTCTAAAAAAATATCCTTCGCAACTGAGCGGTGGAATGCAAAAGCGAGTTGGTATAGCAAGAGCGATTGTATTGGAACCTAAATACCTTTTTTGCGACGAACCAAATTCAGGGCTTGATCCGAAAACAAGTCTCGTCATTGATGAACTCATCCATGATATCACTGTCGAAAAAAATATCACTACCATCATCAATACACATGATATGAATTCGGTGATGGAGATAGGGGATAATATAGCTTTGATTCATGAAGGAAAATTAGCCTGGGAAGGAAATAAAGATGAGGTGCTGACCTCGAACAATGAAATTCTGCAGGGCTTTGTTTTTGCCTCTCCTTTTCTACAGAAAGTTAGAGACCTCCACACTGAATAATAAATGAAGTACGAAATGTGAAAAATGAAAAGTGAAGAGCGAACAGTGAAAATATTCTTTAACTGTTGTACTTCACCTTTCACTTTTCGTTCTTCACTAGATGAAAGTGCCCGGAGAGGGACTCGAACCCTCACATCCAATTGGACACATGCCCCTCAAACATGCCTGTCTACCAATTTCAGCACCCGGGCGGGTGGGATGCGAAGATAACAAGCAATAGCCAATGGACAATAGCCAATGAACAAAAGGCAATGAGCAATTGGCAAATGACAATTTGCAAATGCCCATTCGAGGTCTGTAAACAATAAGCAAAAACAAAAGTCCCCGTTCATGGGATTTAAAGGTAAAAGGCAATGAATAATTGGCAATCAGCATTCGATAACCAAAAATATAATTCTCCTTTTCAGGGGCCAGAAAATGCTCTCAACAATGGGCAAACGTAAATACATAACTTTGTGTCTACCCAATATATAAGTAAAACCTTTTTAAATTACATTTATTTATAATGTGTAATACATTATATTTTAAACTTATATGTTTAATTCGACAATTCATATGATTTTGACTCATGCGTTTTTAGGGATTTAAGGCTGAAATGCTTATCTTTACGATACCCGGAAAGACGAATTCAGCTATTAAGGTTTTTTTATATATATTCTAAACTATTCACGCTGAAGAGTCGTTATTCTCATGCATTTGAATTTACCTACAGGGAAGTCCTGTGTCCGTATAAAGATTGTAGTTTTCTTATTTTGAGACCTTAGTCGAAAAAGCTCGTCACAAATGTGTGTACGGGCTTTTCGGCATTTAAGGAAAGTGAATAGAGAAGAGTGAAAAGTGAAGACTGTAAGGAGAAGCTTGAAGAAAGGAGATTTATAGAGCGGGGACTATTGATTTAATAACTTGTATCCCGAGGTTTGTTTTAGCTGTTTTGATTGAAGAACTTACCATTGCTTTGATTTCTCCACTGTCACTGCTAAGGATATTGAATTCAGATTCAATTAAATAATCTGTTTTAAATAGCAGCAATAAAAAGTATTGTACTTCATTGATTTCCTTTAAAGAAATACTCATTTTATTGACAAAATCTCTCTTACTTTGAGCATATTCAACTTCCTTCAGAGTGGCACCAGGAGAAGTACCACTTCTCAACAATTGATCGGTAAGAACATATTCTTTTTTTTCGGAACGTAGACGTTGTAAAAATCGTACAATTTTAATGGCAAAAGCAAGAGATTTCTCATGCAGAACTGAGCTTTTCATAAAATATCCGTTTTTAATGGTTACGCATTAAAGTTAAGGAGTGAGACCATAGATTGCAAATTATTTCGTAACTTGAAGTAATTCTGTTTTAATCTAGATATCCGATATTTGGGAGTAAACTCATTTTCATTTTTCACTTTTCACTTTTCTCTTATTTATGCCAAATTTTGTTCATCTTCATAATCACACCCATTATTCATTGCTTGATGGTGCATCGCATATTCCCGCAATGATGGATAAGGCTGTAGCAGATGGCCAAAAAGGAATCGCAATCACAGATCACGGGAATATGTTCGGTGCATTTGAATTCGTGTCTGAAGCCAGGAAGAGAAATCTAAAAGCGATGGTCGGTTGTGAATTTTATCTTGTTCAAAATCGCCATAAAAAACAATTTCAAACATCAAAAGGTGAGCGCGATAATCGATTTCATCAATTGTTGCTGGCCAAAAACCAAAAGGGTTATGAAAACCTTTCCAAATTATGTTCGCTGGGATTTATCGAAGGAATCTACAGTGGCTTTCCAAGAATTGACAAGGAATTATTGTTGCAATACCATGAAGGACTTATTGCTACCAGTTGTTGCATAGGTGCTGAAATCCCACAAACAATTCTCACCGGCAATCTGGAAAAAGCTGAAACAAGTCTGAAATGGTGGCTTGACATTTTTGGTGAAGATTTTTATATCGAGCTGCAGCGTCATCGCGGTATGGATTCCATCGATGACAGCGGAATGAGCCAGGAGCATGTCAACCAGGTATTGATCGGTTTTGCAAAAAAGTATAATG
>JBDUDG010000371.1:0-3539 GCA_040003045.1 Saprospiraceae bacterium
ATGGAGTTAATACTTCTGCTGTGGGTGCCATGGCGCTCTTATACGGTGACCAGGGAATTCAGGTCAGAGAAGTCAGGGCGGGAGAGCAATATGGGGTATCCAATAGTCATAACATCATTTTTGGTATGGGTTCGTCGACTACATATGACAGTCTTATCATCCGTTGGCCTGATGGGACGAGGGAATCATTCAATAATTTAATGACAGATCAGATCTGGACTTTATACCGTGGAGGCTGTGCCAGGACATCCGATAAGGTATGGCAGCCATTGAAAGCTATTTGTGGTGATGACTCATTGGGACTTGCACTTCATGGCACAAATAATATAACATGGAGCACTGGATCAGTAAATGATTCCATTTCTGTTCATGACCCCGGTTTGTATTTTGCAACTTACATGGATGACATCAATTGTCCTGTCAAAACTCAGCCAATTGAAGTGATCACAAATCCTGATTCACTCAAACCAACGATCAATTACGAAGGCAAAAATCAGTTTTGTCATGGGGATGGGGTTTTGCTCAGTCTTCCAATTGGAAGCGATTATACATGGTCCACAGGTGAACATGCACAGTCCATTGTCGCAACTTCTACAGGAAACTATTATGCATCTGTGCAGGGATATTGTAAAGAGCAGTTTTCTGATACTGTTGCACTCAATTTCCTTGTTCCCCCCACGCCTGAGACAGTAGGGGATACTTTTTCTATTGGAGAACAGGCCACTCTTATTGCAGCAGGTGACAGTATTGTATGGTATTCAGATTCTGATGGGATGAATGTAATCGGCAGGGGCTCTCCGATTATTCTTGATGGTTTGAATGACAACCTTACTGTTTATGCTCAAAATCTCGATCCGATCCCTGGTCAGGATTACCAGGTAGGACCGCCAACACAACAGGGCACACCGAGATATAATGGCACATTTATCAATGGAGGTCTGCAATTTGAAGTGCTTGAACCGATTTTGCTAAATCAATTAACTGTCTTTACCGATTCAGTTGGTGCCCGGATTATTGAAATCACGAATGGAGCAGGATTCTTTTTTGATAAACAGGTTGATCTGCTACCAGGAACTACGGTAGTTCAAATGGAAGTAGAGATCCCTATTGGAAATTATACGATCGGTACAAATACAGATCTAAATACCCTTGTCTTTGGTGTGAGCAATCCATACCTATGGAGATCATCTGAAGGAGTTCAATTTCCTTATCTGATCGATGGAGTGATATCAATCAATAATTCAACCTATGGAACACAATTTTACTATTATTTCTATGACTGGAAAGTTTCAACATCGGATAAATATTGTGGATCGGATCTCGCTCCCGTAACTGCTGTACTTGATCTGAATGTAGCTACAGGTAGCGTAGAGGAAGATCAGGCTTTAATCATAACGCCGAATCCTACATCAGGTATGAGCTATCTCTTTGTAAAATCCTCATCGCAGGTAAATCTTGAGGTGACGAACACATCAGGTAAGATGTTGTATGCTAAAAAAGAAACTCCTGTCAATGGTGAGGCGACGATAGATTTCTCTTCCTATCCATCAGGTGTTTATTTTGTCCGAATGATCCAGGACGGTAAAATGCATACACGCAAAGTTCTGAAGTTATAAAGTTTAGTTTCACAAAAACGAATTCATTTAATTGGTTCGTAAACTGTCTTACTATTATAAAACTGTGTAGGACTTTACCGCAACTACTTTGCTTTCTTGTGTAAAAAGGAAATAATAGACACCTGCCGGTAATGTATTTTCGAGTTGAATTTTTTCTGAAGCATTGATGGCTTGAATAAAATGGCCTGCTGTATCGAAGATGTCTATTCTGACGGAATGGATATTTGCAATTGAAGATGGATATTTAATTCTGATATTATTTCCATCTCCCGGATTTGGAAATAATCTTATATCAGAAAAAACAAATTCATCATTCGACCTTGTTGTTGACAAAGCGATGTTTAGGATCATAGCAGTATCCACGATCTCAGTATATGTCTTATAGTTCTGGTACATCGATTTGAATTGAGAAACCTGATGGAGTGAATCTTCACTAAAAAGATCATTCATCCATCTCGCAGGTAAGGCATGGTACAGAAAGGAAACAGTGAGATTTGCAAATCCTTTCTTCCCATCTAAAGAAACTTTGTAGACGATATTATCCGTCCCCGCTGAGCTGCCTGTTCCATAATCAGCATCATCTTTAGCTTCTCCCCAAATAGCCACTGTATCATATACGGCACTGTTTAATTTAAATCCAAGAGGAAGCAGTCTATTATCCTTTAAAGGCTTAAAAGCAGCATTTAAACGTGTAGTCAGATCACCGTGCAGATCAGACATTGCCATCTCATAAATCTGCACATCATTGGCTGACTTCGATACCTGGTGATGAGGCTCGTACGGATGATCCCTTCCTGTAATGTTCCCATTTTGATCCAAAACTCCATTGGTATAGATTGTATCTGAAGAAGATCGATCAGTCAGAAGGATCTGAATCCAGGCAAGCCTGCTCGGATAGCCAGAAGGAAATTTATGACCCGTTTTATTCTTAACCGTAACAGTAAAATTCAAAGTATCATCAATCACTTGAATTGAGGATATGGTCAGTGTAGCTGCCTTGCTGATGCTTATCCTGTTGTTTTGAATAGATTCATCCCATACACGATCTGGAGAAGAGGCGAGCAGGTGAAGTGAATCACGATTGTTTTTCATCATGGACAGCATGGCCGTATTTGCACCAAAGAATTGATGAAGACCGAATGGATATCGTTTTTTTAATGATTTAAAATCCGTGGCAACGACAACACTGTCATGGATAAAAGGCATATGACAAGTCTGGCATTCTTTTCCCTGAGCGGGATAAATGGAATTCAACCATTCATGATAGGTAGCCTGCTCAACAAAAAAATCTCCGGACGCACTGCCATCATCATTAAGCGTTTTTGTAATGAGTGTGTGACAACCTGCACAAACTCCGCTGCTATAAATGTGATCCGAGAATACCGGACTAAATCCCACATAAGTTTGCATGGGTCCCTGGAACGGATTTGGATAGGGACCAAACATGACCCTGTTGGTATCAATACTGAAATTGCCGGAATTGCCCTTGCCAAGATCTTTCGCGGGTTGTTGATGGCAAGAGCTGCATGATACCCCATCAAGTCCAAGGGAATCCTGGAGCATCAGGGCATAGGAATATGGATGGCCGGTTAGATGTGCCTGGATGTTTCCAAGTGGCGCATGACATTTCAAACACGTTGATTCTATTTCGGGTGCAGCAGACGGATAATTGCTGACTTCGTGAGCTATTGTCGCTCTCCAGAATGGGTCATGCGCGGACAATCCCATCATGCTGAATTGCCAGTCATCGAAAATATTGACATCCTTGCCGGTGCCATCGACCAGCGCTTTTCCGGATTCATCAAAACCATGACACCCGGAACAATGAATGGAATGGGCTACTTTTTGGATGGGAGGTACCGGAGATCTCCTGGGATTGAATAGATTTGGGGACGGAATGGTCAAACCAAGTATGCAAATCAT
>JBDUDG010000372.1:0-3535 GCA_040003045.1 Saprospiraceae bacterium
TTTCACGAAGGGATAGTCAGTTTGCAAATTCCGGTGTGGTGACATCCGTTGAGATTGATGATCTTTCAAAATATGGAGAGCAGTCAAATATAAATAGGACAGACCCGTTAATCGCCATGAAATTTCAGCGATCTATCGAGCAAAGTATGTTCAGCGCAGGAAATGGCACACAGGCAGCTCCGGCTCAAAGACTGACTGATTTTGTAAAAAAACTCACATCAAAAGATGTTCCCGACACGAGCTACATTCCCGGCATCTTTTCGGCACCTCTGCATGAATTGCTGCCTTCATGGATATATGAACGGTTAAAATACGGTATCATCGGATTTGATCACAAAATGAAAGGATATCTCCGGCCAGATGCGGTAGTCTTGGCTACAGAAAGCAGGACATCAAGCCCTGTCCGGATACCCAGGGATCCTGCATCTGGCATGCATATTGAAGCAGAAGGGTTATTCCCATGTGGGGAGGGCGCAGGATATGCCGGAGGGATAGTATCTGCAGCGATGGATGGCCAGGCAATCGCCAGTTTGGCAGCAAGATGGATTCGGGAAAAGCATCATTAATCAAAGGACATGTCTCACATATTGGATTTAATAGGGCGTATGTTGATGAGCGCCATTTTCTTTTTTGAAGCCGTGGATTCCATCATGAATGCCCCCCATACTAAAATGACTATGGCCCAGTACCATATTGTATGGCAACAGGATCTTCTCCTTTATGTCACTATTTCATTCCTGATCATCGGAGCACTCATGCTGCTTACCGGCTACAGGGTTAAATTAGGGGTATGGCTGTTGCTTATTTATTGGTTGCCGGTTACCTTTATTGTGTATTCATTCTGGAATGATCCTGTTAGTGTCCAGCGAATAAATGCCATTTATTTTATGCGGAATATGGCCATTGCCGGCGGATTGCTTGTCATCGCCTCGCATGGTGCAGGACGTTACAGCATTCGGAGATTATTAACCCTGAGTAAAATTCCGGCTAGCGAGACGTAATCTTTTTCAGGCTCCTTATACAAGATCTTCATCCCGCCACGCCTTCTTTACCTTTCTCAGTTTGGTGAGATCAGCGACTTCCTTTTCCTGCTGACTTTGATCGCGAAGAAGGTCGTTAGTGTAGTCAGGCGTTTCCTGTTGGTTTAGAGTCGAGTTTGATTGCCTGTCGATTTGCTTCTTTACCATTTTCTCTTCCCAGTCATTGTCCATGTAGTGCAGCCGTATTATTTCAAAAAGTTGCATCGCTATTGCAATTCCCCAAAAGAAAACAGGAAATTTAGACCACGTGATCCTGTGGTTCATGAATAGATCAAGCGCCAGGAGGAAAAAACTCGTGCCTGCCCAGCTTGCAAGATTCTTATAAAACTTTTTGATTTTGTTTACCCGCTTTTGAGCTTCAGCTGCGATAATCTCCCGGTCACGAGAGCTTATATTTTCATTCATGCGCTTCAATTATCAAATGAAAGAATGTAAATTTTAGCAAGTTCCTGATTGGAATAAGGTCAAAACACTTCGGACGCCACAATAATTTCAGAAGAGATGATTTTTTTAAATTGTCAGGTATTTACCTTTCTAACCGGATGTACCAAGTCACCCAGCGCGCTCCCCAGCCATCCAGAAAGAAGCCCGGTGATCAGGGCAATCAGACTTGTCACCACAAACATTAACACCTTCGATAGTTTTAACAATTCAGCAGTTTTGGTGATAATGTTTGCATTATCGTGAATGCTCATATAAAATGCCATCGCTAGCCATGCAAAACCTAGTGCCAGCACCCCCGCAAAAATGCCCTGTTTCCTGTTTAGTTTACTCACAGTTGCGATAGCAATGATCCATATGGAAGCAGCCCACCATGGCGCCACGAGGCTGATTACTAAGACACCAGCCAACATAACAAGGAATGCGATCATCCATTTATTTTTCATAGCGGTGTGATATTGATTTGTCTTACTGGTGTCCAGCTTTCCGGATCTTTCTTCATACTCACTTCATAATATTTTCCATCAAAATAATGCTCGAGGAAATCCCGGTAATGTGGACTGGCAGGATTTCCGGATTGTCCTCCGGGATAATTGACATAAGCTTTAGGAGGAGTGGAAAGTTCAACGATCATTCTCCACGAAGGTCCGTGTGATTTATTCATTGCATTTATTACATGACGACCTCCGGAGGTAGAAATAAAACCGGTGCCAAAAGGAGCAAATCTTGCGAGGTGAGGAATTTCTGATCCCTTATATGCACCCCAGTTTTTCTTTTTTGAATTGTCAAGCGCATTGAAATTCCTGACCATGGTGGTGAATGAAAAACAAGCAATATCATTCAGTGTTTCTTTTTTTTGAGGAGTTGATATGATATCGAAAAAATGGTTCTGATCGCCTTCTTTTACCAACTCAACAAATTTCCAGTCCTCAGGATACATTACACCGAGTGAATCCAATTCGTCAAATGTCAGCTTTTCAAATGCCTCAAGCCACATTTCGTAAAATACCGGAGTGAGACTGTCTCTATGCTCGACATAATTCCATCCGGATAACTTATCTGCAAATGAAGATTCTTCAGGATTCATGCAATTACCTTTCCGTAAGGCATTAAGCATAAGAGGTAATATTTCTGCCGCCATCAGGTTGTAATTATTTTGTTGAAGCGCTTCCATGTCCTGCACTGTGATTTTGGATAGAGAATCAAGATTCGCATTCACTTCTCTCCCTCTGTAATCTTCAAAATATCGTGCGCCTATCATTGGATATGGATAAGTAGTATCCACGGGGGATTGATTTGCCGAGCTGACGAAACCCCGTTTTGGATTAATGATATATGGTGCTTCTTCAAATGGAATGTAGCCGAGCCAGTCATTTTTACTGCTGTCTCCTCTTGTAATATATTGACCAAGTCCTTTTGGCCTTATTGGCATGACCCCTGCAACACTTATAGCGATATCTCCTTCTGTTGATGCGAAAGCTTTATTCTGCGCAGGATATTGAAAGGCGCTGACCGCATCGCGATAATCAGAAAGGTTTTTTGCCTTATTAATTTTTTGAAGATAAGCGAGATCATTCGCATCAGACCGGAGATGGCCGATCCATTTCATGGCCATATCCTTATGATCACCCTCATCAGTGACAGGTCCCCATTTTGTATAGCGTATGGTGTCTCTCTCAGGGTTTGTACCCCGAATTTTTATTTCTTCAGGTCTGAGTGTTGCCGTCTCATATTTTCCATCCATCAGGTATTGATGACGACTGCTGTCCTGCCATGTCATATCATACCAGTCAAGAACATCCTGACCTGAATTTGTAGATCCCCATGCAATCGAATCTGTAAATCCAAGTATCACATAAGGCAATCCAGGCAGCGACACTCCATGCACTGAAATTTCAGGCGTATGGATCTCAACTTCATACCAGATATTTGGCAGAGTAAGATTCAGGTGCGGGTCATTGGCAAGAATTGGGAACCCATCAGCAGTTTTTTGACCGGATACAGCCCAATTGTTGCTCCCATTCAAATCTTTTTCTTTCACTTCTGAGGAGGAA
>JBDUDG010000373.1:0-3533 GCA_040003045.1 Saprospiraceae bacterium
CATTTGCATTTTCTGTCCAATCTCCCGCTGTACTTCCAAAATAATCCAGGTTAGTGTAATGCCCTGAGATGATTTCCCACTTCGCAATCAGTGTATCATATTTCAATACGACATTTCCACCATTATACACTGCAAAAGTTCCTCCGGTACCCGTCAGTATTCTGTCTTGAGGAAGTGTATTGACATCATCATTATACACTTCCAATGATACACCGGTTCGATTATAAAGTGCGACTGTTCTGTCATGCTCTGCCGCTATGATACCCGCAATCTGAAAATTAGATGTAGGACCAACAAGTTTATATTGATTATATTTTTCAGTGTTGACATCCAGTTGATAGATTGTTCCATCCGGAATATTCAGCACTTTGCTTTCTAATATCAGATCTCCTTTGATGTCGAGTTTTGCTTTTGGATCAGTCGTTCCTATACCTACATTTTGTGCATGTACATCGAACATTAAGAAAAGCATCGGGATAGAATAAATAAAATATTTCATTTTAGCGTGTCTTAAATGGTGATTAATATTTAATGATAGATGATGTGCATGAGTGTAATGGATTCACCGCCCGGAGAAAATAAAATCCTGCTGGTAATCCGGAAATATCCAGGGTCACTTCGTTACCTGTTATTTCTTTTTCCAAAAACATCCTTCCATTGCAATCATAGATATTTATTAAGCCGGACTCATTCCAGTCTTCACCAGCCATGGATATATGCACCATACCGCCAGTAGGATTCGGATAAATATGTAAAGCAGTGGTATGTTCTTCAACCGGATTAATTTTCGTTGCAACACCGTTGTACCGATCAAGCGATGCCAGTGCATTTTCTTTCAGATTATCAAGATCCTTACCGGCAAGCAATGAAAATGCAACGGTGACCGACTCACCCGGTGCCAGCGTGAATGGACCTGTACTGACGACATGTCCACAATCTGCACCTTGCGGATTGTTGAAGCCCGCCTGCGCTTTTTGTGTAGTAAGGGTAGTATATTTTTCAGCCGTAGAAAAAGCATCAGTGATATTAACTCCGCCAGAGGTGCTGTTCCATTCCAATGCATAATGGTTGAAAGGAGTAGGTGATAACAGTTGAGTCCCTGCTACAACATGTAATCCTATAGCACTCATCACATATCCCAGTTTCAATAAGCTATCCTGATCAGCACGGTTTGTATCGTAGGTACCAATATCGATTTCATCATTCAGTCCTACATATAGTGAGTTGTATGTCCTGTTACTTTTGTTAGTGATTTGATATTCAGTGATCGCAAAGTCATCTCCATCCCACAACAATATTTGCTGTTCAATATCAAGACCCATCCTGGAAGGGCCGGTAAGCAGGCTATCACTGAACGAACATGCATACACATGATCTGCAAGCTGACTATTTGGAACTTCATGAACAGAAGTAATAATCTGAAAATCCTTTTCAAATACAGGGTAGATATTATAACATGCATCCGATACACGGGTGTTGGAGTTGCCTATCATCAGGGCAGTCATGCGAAAATCAACGGAGTCCGCAGGCAGATAATGAAAACCTTCAGCTTCTTCATTGTTATCATACATAATTCCAAATCTCCCGGCAGAATTGGTTGAAGTACTAATCCGGTCATTCCCGATATTTATCCAACTCCTGTTGATTTTAGATGGACTGTTGATCCATTGCCAGTCTGTATATGTTCCATCATTAAATGAAATCCGAAATGGGATGGTAATTTCATTTTTCGCATCTGCATGAATGATAAATGTAAAAGCGCGATCCTTATTATCTCTGGATTCCAATGTTCCCATGTGATCGAGCGATATGTGATCATTCAGGAAGGTAATTTCTGTAGATGGACTTGTCATTTTACATACGAGTGATGTAGTCGGATCGAGATAATTTACAAATTGTCCACTGATGCGAATTGTATCACCTGCCAAAAAAATATTATCGTTATTATCCGAAAAGACCACTTCATTGAACCTCACTGCTTTCACACCCGTGTCCGTCAAGGCTCTAAATATATTGAGACGTCCCGTCCCCATTTTTTCTTCGAATCCAGGATTGAGGCTATCAATCGGATCTGATGTAACACGCAGTCTTTCTCTGGTCTGCAATGCATTCAAATCAGGAAAATGACTTCGCACCAATGCTGCTGCTCCGGAGACAAGGGGGGCAGCAAAAGATGTTCCATACCCATTCACGAAATATGCATCTCCAGGAGCGGCAATAACCGGCATCACCGGAGAAGAAATATCCAATAAATGATTGTAGGTGGAATAATTGACTTTGTGGTCCGTAGTCTCCAATCCTGCAACTCCCATAGCATATGGATATGAGGACGGATACAGCTCTTCATCCTTGCCTGTGTTACCAGCACTACAAACGACTAGTGCATCCTTATCTAGTACGGCATATTGAATAATATCCGCATCGTATTTCGAATACTGACTTCCTCCCCATGAGCAATTAATAACCTTTACACCCTGGTCAGCAGCGTAAACAACGCTTTCAAATGGATAATCCAGATATGTGGAATTTAATGTATCATTTGATCCTTTCACAGGCAGGTATTTGCAATTAAATCCGGATGAGGCTAGTCCAATTGCATTGTCAGTTGTCGAAGCAGCAATACTTGCAGTTTCGGTACCATGGTACAAGTACACATTACTCACAGGTGGCGCAGGATCATTGTCATTATTGCTGATATCCCATCCGTTAAAATCATCGATGTATCCATTTTGATCATCATCAACGCCATTGATTGGATCAGCGTACCGATGTGCAAGATTATCCCTGAGATCAGGATGGTGATAGTCCGTACCTGAATCGACTATTCCTATCACAACATTTGTATCGCCTCTTTCAATATCCCAGGCCTGTGGAGCTTTGATCTGATACAATACACTGGCCTGTCGACTGAACAAAGAATCGTTAGGTACGAAATCGGGCATCATAGCTGCAGAAAATGCAACATCATCAGACAAGCAACTCAGGTCAATGCTATGCACCTGGCTATAATATCTTGGCTCCGCATATTCAAATTTTCCAAGGGTCATCAATGATTTGCAAATTCTTAAAATATCTGCCGTACTATCATCAAATTTAATTTCATACATCAATGATAAATCAACTGTATGATGTTCCCTGGAGGTATGATGCGGATAAATGGGTTGTATGTTCTTATAGTTTGCAGCAGCTATTATTTTCGCTACCCCGGAATCGTTAGCACGGTTACCTGAAAAGATTTGAGAAAACTCAGGAATTAATTTTACGATGACGACACCGGGCATAAAATCCCTGCCTGGAAGGAGAGAAACTGTCTTGGCGCCATAATTTACTCTGTCAGCCGGATGATCCATTGACACCAAGTCTTTCTGCTGACAATGGGCAGATATAGCATGAATAAATAAACATGACATTACAAGGGAAGTGATTAAATTTCTCATATTAATTATTTTTATTAAAATAGATTAATCAATAAGATATGTTGAGGGCCTTTCCAGGAGGGAAGACCCTCAACACCAGATTACACGCTAGTTAAA
>JBDUDG010000374.1:0-3527 GCA_040003045.1 Saprospiraceae bacterium
GGGCATTAAACAAAGTAGATTTCCCCACGTTAGGTAATCCGACAATACCACATTTCAGTCCCATAATGAGTATTAATTATATGAATGCTTTTTATTTGAGGGCGCAAAGATAGTAAGATCCATCTCCACCATCAGGATACCGTATGAATTATCTCGCACACGCACTTTTGTCCCCGGAAGACCCGAATATCCTGATGGGCAATTTATGGGGGGATATTCTCAAACCGAAAGACTACCCACTGCTCTCTCCAGGTGTACACGAGGGCATTCTCAGACACCGTAGGATTGATTTTTTTACTGATCATCATGCAGGTGTTGACGAAATCAAAAAGATGATCAGGCCATTCCAGGGAAAATATACTCCTGTGGTATCTGATGTACTCATGGATTATATGCTGAGTAAGTACTGGAAAACATTCCATCCAAATTCTCTCGAAAATTTTTGTGAGAAAAAATATAAACTGGTCAGCAAGCATTTGAAATTAATTCCAGATCGATTACATCCACGCATCAATCGCATGGTTGGTCATCGCTGGCTCGAATCATGCAAGGATGAAACGCGATTAAAGCAAACATTTCTTATGCTCAGTCAGCGGGCATCATTTGAGAATAAAATATCTGATGCATTAGTGCCTTACCAATTGTTTTCTAAAGACATGGATAAGTTTTTTCTAAGTTTTTTTGAAGAGTTAAAATCTTATATCAACCTTCAAAATGTACGCTGATAGTAAAGGTTCTTGAAAGTACTTTTTCCAGGACAGTAGATTGAGCCAGCTTACTGTTGTAGATCAGGATATTCCCGATGCCCTGTGAGAATTTGATTTCAGGTGAGAAAATAAAAAATGGAAAAAAGAATTGCGCACCTGCACCTACTTCTACCGAAAAATCATGCGGTGAAATACGGATGATCCTGTTGGCCTGTTCTCTCCGAATGCGAGCATTTGAAGCAACATCATATGTATATTTCGCACCTGCCAATACAAACATTCTCATGTCATGAAAAGGTGCTGATTTGAAACGTACCTGCAACGGTGCCTGTACTAAAACACCCTCTATGCTTTTGACATCCTCAATTTTGTCCTGCGTACTGACATAAAAGAATTTTCTACCGACGAAGGAAAAGCCAGGCAGGAAACGAAAATCAAAATATTCTCCAAGTTTCATATTGGTCACCATCGACACATTGAGACCAGGACCACCGAGACCTTCTGTAACATTGAAACTGTCATTGAGGATAAATTTCCGTGACTCCTGGAGCTGAAAATTTGAATGGTTGTACCCAAAGGTTAATCCAAAATAATAGGCCTTATCCTGGAACTTTCTGAAATTAATATTTCCCTTACTCACTTGCGCGCCGGCCTGACCTGCGATCAAAGTTGCAAGGCAAATAATTAAGACTTGTATGCTGTATATATAGCGCATATTCCTGCTGATAGTGATTTGAATACAGGTTTTTCAAAACCCGCTTTGATCAATTCCTGATTAAATGCATCAAAATCGGGGAAAGCCTGTACGGACTCATAAAGATATTTGTAAGCTCTTCGGTCGCCTGAGGTCCACGACCCTATTAACGGCAACATGTGCCGGAAATATATGTCAAACAGTTGTCTGAATGGGAAAATCCGGGGTTTTGTAAACTCCAATACCACAATTGGAGATCCCGGTTTCAGCACTCTGTTCATTTCCAAGAGCCCGGCTGATAAATCTGCAAAATTCCTAACACCAAATGCCACCGTGGCAGCATCAAATGAATTGTTCTCAAATTGAAGATATTCAGCATCGCCTTTCAGGAATTCAATATCGGTTTTTAAATACTTTGCCCTGGCCGACTGTCTTTTTCGTGCAACTTCCAGCATACCTGTGGAAAGATCAATTCCCTTAATCGATAGTGGGCTGAGCATTTCTGCAGCCATAAAAGCCATATCCCCGGTTCCTGTGGCGACATCCAGTATATGCTGTGGATGATATTTGATCAGAGAAGAGAGGGCCTTTTTTCGCCAATTTCTGTCTATTCCAAGAGAAAGGACTTTGTTGAGCAGATCATATTTGCCTGATATATTATCAAACATGTGTTCGACCTCTTCTTTTTTATCCCAATGGTCAGTTTTATATGGTTTTATTTCTTCCAAACGGGTGCAAAAATAGCCATTAAGTAAGTGCCCTTCGGAATCGATGAGGACTATCTAAAAGCAGAATGAACTGCAAAAATACAAATAACTGATTATCAGGACTATAATTATTAATAAAAATTCAAATTTCAAACCGAAAAGTAACCGCTTTTTTTCATGGGTTTTGGTGAAATCTTAATTGGAGATACCTTCAAAAAACGACTTCTTTTTTGTACATTTGTGGTGTTCAATTTTGTAGGTTTTTACAATTATATATGGCTGACAATCCGAGAGTTATACCGATTAATATCGAAAATGAGTTGAAGACAGCATACATCGATTATTCGATGTCTGTGATTATTTCCAGGGCGCTTCCTGATGTGAGAGATGGATTGAAGCCTGTACACCGTCGAGTGTTATATGGAATGCATGAACTCGGGCTTGGCTATAACAAGACTTTTAAGAAATCTGCCAGGATCGTTGGTGAAGTATTAGGAAAATACCATCCTCATGGTGATACTGCCGTTTATGACTCCATGGTGCGTATGGCTCAGGATTGGTCACTTCGTTATCCCCTGGTTAACCCACAGGGCAATTTTGGCAGCATGGATGGCGACAGCCCGGCTGCAATGCGGTATACTGAAGCAAAATTGATGCGGATAGCTGACGAGTTGCTGGACGATATCGAAAAAGATACCGTTGATTTTAGGCTCAATTTTGATGATTCGCTGGAAGAGCCTTCTGTATTACCTGCAAAAATTCCCAACCTGCTGATCAACGGTTCAAGTGGCATTGCAGTTGGTATGGCGACCAATATGTTACCTCACAATCTTACTGAGGTGGTCGATGGTATCATAGCGATCATTGAAAATCCGGATATCACTCTTGCTGAATTAATTCACTTTATTAAAGCACCTGACTTTCCTACAGGAGGTATCATCTACGGTGTGGACGGTATTAAGGAAGCTTATGAAACAGGCCGCGGAAAAGTAATTCTTCGCGGTGTTGCAGAGATACAGGAAGGGCAACATGGCAATGATGTGATCATCATTAAAGAAATCCCTTACCAGGTAAATAAAGCCAACCTGGTAAAAGCTATCGATGAGCTTAGATCAGAAGAAAAAGTTAAAGGCATCTCACATGTGCAGGATGAGTCCAGCAGGGAAGGAATACGTATTGTAGTCGAACTAAAACGTGATGCAATATCAAATGTGGTATTAAGTCAACTGTACAAGTTTACACCATTGCAGACTTCCTATGGCATCAACAACATAGCACTTGTCAATGGAAGACCAAAAACATTAAGTCTAAGACAGCTCATTGATGAGTTCATCATCTTCAGGCTTGATGTCATCGTCAGACGAACGAAGTTTGAATTAAAGAAGGCAGAAGATCGGGCACATATTTTATTGGGACTTC
>JBDUDG010000060.1:0-11883 GCA_040003045.1 Saprospiraceae bacterium
TCAAGGAAAACAGGAATTGCTTTTTGATAATCACCTGTATTGTAATAAGAAATTCCGAGTTGATAAAAATCTTCTTCGCGAAGCTTGTCGCTATGCTGATTTACATAAGCGAGATGCGGAATAGCTGAGGCATAGTCGCCTGTTTCGAAATAAGCCTGTCCGATAAGATGGCGAATTTCTGCTTTATTGAGAACTGTTGGGCTACTTATAGATTGGTTTCCATAACCAATTACTTTCTTATAATCTTTGTTATTGAAATAAATCTGTGTGATGTAATATGGAATATAATCTTTATAAAAATCAGATGGAGCGACCAATTCGAAATTCCGGATAGCTTCGGCATAATTTCCTTTAAAATATTGCGTCATGCCATAGTAATAATTTGAGGGATAATAATATTTGTTGTGTACATCTCTTGCTTCATCGAAGAGTGCTGCTGCATTTTCAAAATCTTTGCGAATGAATAAGCTGTATCCTAATTTGAATGATCGGGCAGATCTTTCATCTGTGTTGAGGATGTCTGCATTGACCTTACTTAGGTATTTGATGGCATCTTCATAGTTGTGTCTGTCGAAAGCATCTTCGCCTATGAGCATGATGGCTTGTTGTGCAACAACCTCTGGTTGGTGAAAATCAGCGAAGTTGAAAATCTCTTTTATTGTGCCTGGTTTATCGAGGTGAAGCCAGGATTTGAGGCGATATAATTCTGCCTGAAGCTGGAATTGTTCGAATTGAGGATCCTGATATGAAGACAGGAATTTGTCAGCGGATCTTGCTGCTCTGCCATAGAGGCCCTGATCGTACTCCTTCACCATATTTGTAAAATCGACTGCAGGGTCCGTGTATAAGACAGTTTGCTGAGCGGTCATGTGGGCGGATGAAAAAAGGCAAAAAAGAATAATCAGTGGGCTTTTTAGGTTTGGCCATGAATCCTTTATTACTTTTCGGTTTTCCTCCGAATCATCTGAAAGAGATTCAATATCAGCATCACTTATGGAATTTAAATCCTGAAGGTTTTGGATTTGGGTTCTTTTGATTCGCAGGTTCAATTGCCTGACAATCAGGAGGTCCCGGATTGCTTTTGGGAGAATGCTCCTTGCAGGAGGAGTTATCCCTTGTTCTTCTGTTGTGTAGTTTTCATTGATCCCCATATCCATTTATTAGATGTTAACTGCGAGGTAATTACAGATAACGATTAAACTTAATGTGAAATTACGAAAAAATCTGTTTTTGGCATTAGGCGATGGCTTAAGGGAAAGATATTTGACTACTGGAAGTCAAAAGTGATAATCAGCAGAAGAAGGAATTTTGGGATTATTAATTTAGATGTGTGGGTAAGAACACCTCAACATCCTGGTAAATAGGACTTTCTTTCTTTTTAAATAAGTAGGCCCTGGACCTGTCATGAGGCACAATACAAGGTGTCGTCAATACAGGTCAGGGCTTTTCTCAAACCTAAATCTCTGAAACCTGCTAAGCGGCGATCTGTTCCTTCTCGATCTTCTTGAAGCTACTGACGACTATTTCCGTGGAGCTGCGTTTTTCACCGGCTTTTGTTTCATACTGACGATAAGAGATCTTTCCTTCGACAGAGACCTTCTGGCCTTTGCGCAGCAATTCGCTCATCGAATCGGCGGTTTGTCCCCAGGCGATCAGGTTGTGCCAGGTGGTGACCTGTTCGGATAAGCCATTGGGTGTTTTCTTGTACTCCTTGGTTGCCATGGTGAGGCGTGCCAGCTTGTTGCCTTGTGCTAATTCGCGTAATTCCACATCCTGACCCAGGTGTCCTTGTAATTGAACGCGGTTGTCTAAATTGGTACTCATGATAAAATAAGTTAAAAGTTAAAAATGAAAAATGCTTCGACAAAACTTCGGTGATCCGGCAGGTGTAATGAGTTGGGGACAACAAGGAGAAATTCAAAGTCATCCGGTGGCAGCTCAGCATCCCTGAAGTCGCTGAAGAGTGTGTCTACCTTTTTTTGGGAAGCTTCGGTTTGATTTTGTGTCTATTGAGCGCTTCGCCATCAAAGGAGTTGACGATGCAAAATTGTGGGAAGTCGGAAAGAATTATTCGTTTATTAAACGGATGTATACGGAAGTATACGTTAACCAACGTTTTTGTCTCTGACAATCAGGGAGTTGAAAAACCACGAAAATTAACTGCTGCATATTTGATTTCGTTGTTTTGCCCCCGGGACGTGGGAAATGCATTTGAATTGATAAGCGAAGGCTATGCCTACGCATGTGCGTCCGCAATATTCCGTTTAGTGATAAGAAAGAAGTCGTTTGATAACTTTTTGCAAATTGCCAATTGTCCATTTTAACCGCCCGTTTATTTTTCCGGGTTTGACACGGATCAAACGATATAAGATCCCTCGAGGATCATTTATTGGAACACTTCCTGATCAATGATATCCCTTCAGTATCTTAGGAATTACTCCCTTGTTTTCGTTGCTTTGCCCCCGATGATTTGTTATTGATTCAAAATGAATGACCTTATAGCAGCACGATCCCAGATGGCCCTTTCACTGGGATTTCATATTGTCTTTGCCTGCATAGGGATGACAATGCCGATACTGATGGCATACAGTGAATGGAAATGGATCCGGACTGGAAAGCAGGTATATATCGATCTGGCAAAAGCGTGGTCTCAGGGAGTGGCTATCTTTTTTGCCGTTGGAGCGGTGTCCGGAACTGTGCTTGCATTTGAATTGGGAATACTTTTTCCTGAATTTATGAAACATGCCGGACCGATCATTGGCATGCCATTTTCGTGGGAGGGAACTGCATTTTTTGTGGAAGCGATCGCACTTGGTATTTTTCTCTATGGTTGGAATAAACTTAGCAAATGGATGCACTGGTTATCTGGAGTGGTGGTTGGGATAGCGGGCATACTCTCCGGAATATTTGTTGTGTCAGCAAATGCGTGGATGAATTGTCCTGCAGGATTTAAGTGGGAGAATGGAGAAGCTATTGATATCGATCCAGTTGCAGCGATGTTTAATACGGCGTGGTTTCAGCAAGCGCTTCACATGGTATTAGCGGCATTCATAGCAACAGCTTTTGCAGTCGCAGGTGTTCATGCCTTCCTTTTGTTGAAAAACAGGAAAAGTCTTTTTCACAAAACTGCTGTTGAGATGGCTTTAATCTTTGGTGCGATAGCCGCTTTATTACAACCATTGAGTGGTGATATTTCTGCCAAAAATGTGGCGAAATATCAGCCCGCTAAACTTGCAGCCATTGAAGGATTGTACAAGACCGAACAGCCTGCTGATTTTATCATCGGTGGTATTCCGAATGATGAAAAAGAGACAGTTGAGTTTGGTCTTCATATTCCGGGAGTACTTAGTTATTTAGCCTATGGTGATTTTAATGCGGAAGTGCAAGGACTGGATAAGTTTCCGAAAGATGAATGGCCGTTGGTGATAGTGACTAATATTTCATTTCAGATCATGATTGGAATCGGGATGGTGCTGGCATGCACCGGATTGTTGTTTCTTTTATTCAAATGGAGATGGAGGAAAGTACTGGATAAAAATGGATGGTTGAGGTTCATCGCTTTTTTGACACCGCTTGGATTTATTGCTGTCGAAGCCGGATGGATAGTCACTGAGGTCGGAAGACAGCCCTGGATCATCTACGGGGTCTTGAAAACAAAAGATGCCGTATCTACTATGCCGGGTATCCAATATTCTTTCTATGCGATCACGGTCATGTATGTATTGCTAACTGCGATCATTATATGGTTATTGCAAAGACAAATTGCTGAGGTAGATAAAAATTATCCATCAGCGGCAACGCATATTTGATCAGGACATGATATTTGTAATCATATTTATACTCTCGGTTTCATTTCTCCTGTATACATTATTGGGTGGTGCTGATTTTGGCGCCGGCATCATCGAATCGTTTTCGGGAAAAAAGGGAGAAAAAGTTATTTCGAAAGCCATGGCTCCTGTATGGGAAGCAAATCACGTATGGCTGATCCTGGCGATCGTGATCATCTTCACAGGTTTTCCTGTGGTATATGCTACACTTAGTTTGTATTTGCACATTCCCCTGATGATTGTTTTGTTCGGGATCATCATGCGTGGGTCTGCATTTGTATTCCGGTATTATGATGTCTCGGAAAACAGGATGCACAAATATTTCAGTTTCTTTTTCAAAACTTCAAGTTTTATCACACCGTTTTTCCTTGGCATCACATTGGGTGCGATGATGCTGGGAGAGATCACGACAATCAATGCAGGTACTTTTTTTGGACGGTTTGTACATCCATGGTTTAATTTGTTTTGCGCTACACTTGGGCTCTTTGTCACATCCCTTTTTGCTTATGTCGCCGCTATCTTCCTTGTGGGTGAGGCTGAAGGTGGTGAGCAAAAGAAGTATATCCGGCTCTCAAAAATATTTCTGTTCATTACGTTTGGTGTGGGCGGCATTGTGTTCCTGGCAGGTGAAATGCAAAGTCAGCATTTGTTCGAAGGATTTTTCCGATCAGGATTAAGCATAACATCTTTTTGCATCGTTGTACTTATAATACCGGCTTTATTTTACTATTTCAATCATCCGCATAGTTTCTATTTAAGGGGGTTGATCGCTTTGCAGGTGACTTTTATTTTATTGGGGTGGTTTGCTCTTCATTATCCTGTAGTGGTGTATTTAAAAGATAGTGAACCGCTTACATTTTTTAATACTGCGGCCCCGGCTGCCACGATAGATCAGTTGCTCATTGCTTTATTTGTAGGGTTATTGCTGATTGGACCGGCTTTCTTTTTTTTGTTCAGGGTGTTTAAGAAGTCAAGCTGACGAATACACCGAAGTTTTTTAAAAGAGTCCATTCCAATTGAGAAAATGGTATAATGGTGATGCATAATCCAGGCAAAATAAAATTGTACTTGCGGAAATTGTAAAAAGCCCCTAATTTCGACATACCGGCGAATAGATTTTTAAATTTTACCAGTATGGAACCAGATGAAAACCTCAGGGGGAGAATTGTCCCGTCATATATTATTCACAAAGAAAAAAGTTGGATCAGGCTTGAGTGCCCGAATGAACCGGACCTTGTGGCGACTATTAAATCGATACCGGGAAGGCAATGGAGTATGACAAACAGGTCATGGCTAATTCCGGATACAGAGAGAAATCGAAATAGATTTGGATTAGCGGCCATTTGTCTTTTGCCCAAACAATTTAATAAGGATCAGCCATACTATGCCGTACACCTGGATTTATTACAAAAAGTGAGGGACAAGATCAAATTAAAAGGGTACAGTCATCAGACCCTGAAGAGTTATTCGAATCATATTAAAAGATACTTTGAGGCAATCTCTAAAGAAATGGATCCCACTTCTATGCAAAAAGAGGATATTGAAAAATATCTTTTAAAACGCCAGGCTGCAAATCCGTCGAGTGAGAGTGAGGTTAATTCGCATATCAATGCCATCAAATTTTTATATGAGCAGGTACTTGGTTTTGAGCGGATGCTTTTTTACCTGCCGCGTCCGGTAAAGCCATTACAATTGCCCAAAGTACTTGGGGAACATGAATTGGAGCGATTGTTCAGGTCGGTACAAAATCTAAAGCACAAAACTATATTGTTGACTGCGTTTAGTTGTGGGCTGAGGGTCAGTGAAGTGGTCCGGCTGAAGATAAGTGATATAGATAGTGACCGAATGCAGGTATTCATTGAGCGATCCAAGGGAAAAAAGGACCGGTACGTCACCTTGAGTCCTGTACTCCTTGATGTACTCAGGAAATATATGTTACATCAAAAACCCAGGCCTACCCATTATCTGTTTGAAGGTCAGGAGAAAGGGCAGCCATATAGTACGCGGAGCGCCCAGGCTATTTTCAACCGGGCAGTTAAGACTGCCGGAATTCACAAGGAGGTCACTTTTCATGCTCTCAGGCACAGCTTTGCAACGCATCTATTGGAAAAGGGAGTTGATACAAAATATATCAAGGAACTCCTGGGGCATTTTGATATCAAGACCACGGAGCGATATCTTCATGTGACGAGGGATAAACTGGTCAATATTCAGAGTCCGTTGGATCACCTGGATCTTGGTATATAAAAAACGCAAAGATGGCTACCCGCAATGAGGATAAAGGAAAACGCAATATTAAATCACTGGTTTTCAGAGAATATGGTTATTTTTGGTGACGTGTATATTAGTGTTATATGCGATCTCTAAGCACATCGATACTTAGCTTTTGTCGACCTTCATTTTCTACCAGCACAAGAAAAGAAAAATCAGTCTCAGCGAAATTCACCTTGAGGATGGATCTTCCAGGAGGAAGATTTCAAGGTTTACCGGCAACGAGTGAAAACAGGATGTAAAAAATGTTACTCACCTTGAGAATGGATTTTTCTTGGGGAAGATTTCAATTTGTTTCATCAAGGAGAGACAGAAGAGAATAAACAAAAAAACTTATTCTGAAAGGTCGACAAAAGGGATTTTGCCTTGAGGAAGGATTTTTATGGAGAATGATTTCATCATTGACCGCCTATAACAATCGGCTACCCGACAGCAGGAATATTAACATTGACGATGAATAGTAGTAAATTTGAAGACAGGCACTTTGAGGAGGACTTCGAGATACGAGTCCTGCCGTCGGGTAGCCGTGGCGTTATAGCCAAGCTAGATATTCAATAGCGCGTTTTGCAGACCTGATTCAACTACACGCAATTTAAGATTCTCAATAGAGGATGGATCTTTCCGGAGACAGATCTTCAGCTGTTTTCAAAATAGTATCCACATGGTCTGCAAAACATGACTTATCCGAGGAGAATGGATTTTGATGGAAACAGTTTATCCAAATGCCTGGCTATAACATCGGCTCAGGTCAATGGCGGATTTTAATTTGCACGAAGATTATTATCTTGAAACAGATTATCGAGGTTTGGAAGTTGGACTCCTTGAGTCGCCACTGCCCTGAGCCTTGTACGTTACAGGTCATTAAAATATTATGAAAAATTCAATTATCATTTCAATTGTTACAATTCTTCCTTATGTTGCTTTTAGTCAATATTATGGCGAAATTCAACTTGGGGTTGAAGTTAGCAAAATGAGGATCCCCAAGGAGATTGAAGTTATCAATAATCCTGTAGTAAATCCAGAACTTCAGGGATCAATTATTAGAATCATTAGTCCAAAATTTTCAGGAGTCATATCTGCCCAATTTACATATTTTGGTTTTGCTGCGAATGAAACCCAAAAAAGTCCAGCAACAAAACTTTGTCTAAGTTATGCTTTAGCTATACCCAAGGTTGAATATTTGATATCTTCTAGTTTCTCAGCAACTGCTGGAATATCTTTTGGTAAATTACTTTCAACAAGTAGAAAATCCGATCCTGAGGGTTGGAAGAAGGTTAATGAATATAATTATTTTGAGGATTTTGAATTCGGGTTAATTGGAGGAATACAGTATCATTTTGGAGATTTTATTATTGGAACGAATTATTTTTATAGCATCAGCAATATTGCTAATTTTGGTGATGGATGGACTGATCTAAATCATGTTGTGATTGAAGAACCGAAAGCTCACAACCGAAGTTTTTCAGTGGGTCTTTCCTATAGATTTAAACTTTAAAAAACTACCACCAAATAAAAGATACACACCAGCAGGGTTTGTTACATTACTAGTAAAGACCTTATCTTTAATAATACTCACTCAGACGCAGATCTTCGGTAGACATACTACCGGCAAGTAGCTTTGGACGTTGCAGGTAATAGGAAATAATGAGAAAAATATTGTTCATATTGTTCATCTTAATCTCACTTGTCGGATGCAAATCAACTGAATTATATACAGTGCGGACATTTGAATCTGATTGGCCTTGGGAGACTATCGCAATTTCAAGGAATAGGGATGAAAATATCCAGATGCTACTAATGTTCAGAAATGATACTTCTTTTGAGTCGAAACTTATTGACTTCCAGAAAATAGCAAAGAATCAATATTCTTCTACTGATGGACAGCAAAATATTGAATTCCATAATGCATTTTCCCTAGTACATAGAGATGGCCACAGTATTATCATTCCTAAAATTAGGACCAGCCCTCAAAAATCAACGAAGCATATTGTAGAAGAGATACTTGAAGCGAACTACATTGTCCATGCGAATGAACATCAAATAACCTACTTTGACTGTAGGAAGGATTCATATTGCTACTTGAGTAAGCTTGAGGATCATATTCCATACGATACGAACAAGTGGTACTTAAATGAATTTCACGGGGAATTATTCTTTTCCTATTCTGCTTCTCAACGTGGTTTTGTAAGAGTTTTTATGGAAAACAATGAATTAACTTTCACCTCAGTTACGGGCCCTGATGAGATCACAGTATACAATGCAATCCTGGTAAAAAAAAATAACAACCTGTAACACTGGCTATAAACAATGGCGGGTATCCGTTTCCCGACAGTTTATTATCTTGATACAGATTACCGAGATTCGACAGACGATCCTATTGAGCCGCCACTGTTTATAGCCTCGGACGTTAGGCACAACTTTAGACAGACACGAATGGAATATACCAAAGACAACATAATAACAGAATACAAAAAACTTAAAGAGCATTTAGGTAAGCCGCCTTCATCTCGGACATTTGAAAAGGATACAGGCATTCCTCTCCGAATATTGGAAAAATTATTTGGACGAAATTCGTGGACAAAACTCGTAACCGAATGTGGAGACACTCCCAATGATTTTTCATCCCCAAAAGTTGAACTGGAAGAAATTCTTTTTCAATGGGCGACACTTGCGAAAAATTCAGGAACATTGCCAGTAATTGCAGATTGGCGATTTCATAATTGCAAACCTTCAATTGGCAATATTAAAAGTAGCCACGATTTAACTTGGGGAGACCTTCCTTATAAATTTCTTGAATTGTATTCTGACAAAGATGAATGGAAAGATGTTATTACTCTTATCCCCAACCGTTCGACAAATGGATATTCCGTTTCCAAATCAATTCCGAAAATTGATGGTCTAAACTTTGAACTTTTAAAATTCATTCCTCCTATTGTTCAAGACTTGGTTGAGCAATCCTTGAATGAAGAAAAAGCAAGAGACTTTGAGAAAAATGTAAACCTTGTATTTCAGATGCTGGGCTTTGATGTAACGGACTACGGACAAGGAACAGGAAGAAATCCCGATGGCGTGGCAAAGGAAAATCAACACAGATACGCAATACTTATTGATGCAAAATCGAGAGGTGACAATTATAAAATTGGGACCGAGGACAGAAAATTCATTGAGTACATCAAGACATTCTCAGAACCATTAAGGAAGCAAGGATTTACAAATATTTATTTTCTTGTCGTATCAAGTCGCTTTGACACTGTTTCTCTTACAGCAATTAAAAACATCAAGGTCGCAACACAAGTTACAACGACACTCTTGACATCAAGACAACTACTCAAAATATTATCAACCAAAATTCAAACACCAAGACTGTTTGACTTGAAAAAGTTTCAGGAGTTATTAATTGAAGACGGAGAAATAACAGACAAGAAAATTGACAAATTCATAGCAGGACAGAAGTAAAAGCTGTGCCTAACACGGGTTTTGCGTTAGTGGGCGGACAGTGCGAATAGAAACATTTGAGCAATTAATAAACTTTGGTGCTGGTAGACAGTTCTCGGTTTCAAAAGCCCACCAACGCAAAGCCCGAAACCGTTATATGCGATCTCTAAGTGGAATTTCCGCACAAACTGACCCCCCATTTCCGCTCGATATTGACCCCCCTATCATGACTTCATATTTTAGGTTATTTCAGGCTTGATTTTAGCGGGTTAAAAAATACTTATTCAAGATCGTTTTCCTTACTGTTTTTCGCTTCTTTTCTTCTCAGTGATTCTCCCTTTAATTCTATTCGGTGGGCATCATGAACAATTCTGTCCAGGATCGCATCTGCCACCGTTTTTTCTCCAATCACTTCATGCCATTGCTTCACTGGAACTTGCGATGTAAAGACCGTAGAACGTTTTCCATGGCGATCTTCAATAATCTCCAATAAAGTTAATCGACTTTGCATATCGAAGGGTTGAATACCAAAATCATCCAGGATCAGTAAGTCCTGTTTTTCGATTTTCGCAAGCTCTTTAATCGAAGAGCCATCAGCTTTGGCCATCTTGATCTGAGAGAAGAGTCTGAGCGTGTTAGCATAGTAAACTTTGAATCCAAGTTGACAGGCTTGGTGACCAATAGCAGAGGCGAGGAAACTTTTTCCTGTTCCGGTACTGCCTGTGATAATAAGATTCTCTCTCCGACTGATAAAATTTCCATCTGCCAATCGATGGATTTGATTTTTATCCATGCCTCTATGTTCGCCGTAATCGATGTTTTCAATTATCGCCTTATAGCGGAACTTGGCATTCTTCATACTTCGCTCTATACTTCGATTGTGTCGGTCATCCCATTCGTGATCGATAAGGAATGCCGTCAGTTCGTCGGGCGTATAGTTCTCAGTCTTACCTTTTTCAAGACAAGTAGTGAATGCACGATGCATGCCCAGCAGGTGCATACTTTTCATTTTGTTTAATGTTTCCTGATTGTTCATTCTTGTTTATGATTTAATGATGAATAATAAATTCTATTGGTAATACGAGCTGCCTCGAATGTTTTCGTGTTCGGGCATCTCTTCGGATTTTTCCTTTTCGTCTTCGCTTACCTGGTCCAGGTTCTTTTCTAAAATTTGTACTACCGTTGGATAGTTAAAGACTTCATAGTTTAGCGCTCGTCTGCACGCTTTGATCAGTCTTTCTTTACCCACTTTGCGCTGAAGGTTCAATATGCCTGCACAAGACTTATACGCTTGCTCGGGATGTGCTTTTGTTTCCAATATGGCTTCGATATATTTTTTTACGACTTCATCTATAGCGGCTGCTTCCCTGATAAATTTATCAGGCGTCCATTCGCTCAGATATCGATGCGCAGAGGCCAGGTGTTCGGTAATGGTTGTATACTTATATGGGCGTTGATCGCGTGTGTGCGTGGCTATGCGCTCGTAATTATAGAAGATCTCTACTCTTTCCGAATTATAGAACAGTTTCACTTTCCTTCCGATGTGCGCATAGGGTACACTGTAATAATGTTTATCTACAGCTAAGCTGATATGGCCATTCTTCATCACGGTGACCGATTTGTATTCCAGTATCTTAAAACGGTAAGCTGGTAATGGATTTAATGCTTCACGTTCTACTTCTTCGAACAATTGTCTGCGACTATAATTTCTTCTGCTCAGCAGCATGTTATTATGTTTGTCCAATTGAATAGCAATGGCTTGATTCAATTCAGAGAGCGAATGAAAAACATGCTTTTCGATCTCTGCATAAATGCGACTATAACTGATTTTAACGGCTCCTTCCACGAGGGACTTATCTTTTGGTCGGTACGCTCGTGCAGGTATCACAGCGACTCCGTAATGCTCTGCAAAGGCGGCAAAGCTTTCATTGATGACAGGTTCATACTTGCTGCTTTTGATAACAGCTGACTTTAAGTTGTCAGGAACAATTGCCTTAGGGACGCCTCCATAGTAATGCAACGCATTTTCACAACATAGAATCAATTGTTCTTTCTTTTGCGATTCTACTGCCTGTATGTAGGTTAGCTGACTGCATCCAAGAATAGCTGCAAATACTTCTACTTCTTTTACTTCTCCAGTTTGCTCGTCGGTGATGTGTAGTTTCTTTCCGGCAAAATCGATATACATTTTGTCACCGGCTTTGTGTTCGATGTGCATCACCGGTTTAACCTGATTGGCATACAGGCGATAATACCTGTAGAATTGGGTATGCCCATAACCATTCGGATAATCAGCCTTGTATCGTTCCCAGATTTGAGTCATTGAAACTCCGGGTCGCTTAAGTTGTTT
>JBDUDG010000375.1:0-3521 GCA_040003045.1 Saprospiraceae bacterium
TGATCATAGATGATGAACCTCTGGCACTGGATGTGCTGGAGACCTACATTTCGAAAATTCCGGAATTGAATCTAGTCGCGAGATGCTCGAATGCACTTGAAGCGAATGAGATGCTGAGGAAACATTCGATTGATTTGATATTTCTGGATATACAGATGCCCCAGGTGTCGGGGGTGGAACTGATCAAATCACTTCCTAATCCGCCGATGTTTATTTTCACCACTGCGTACAGTAATTATGCATTGGAGGGATATGAGCTGAATGCGATCGATTATCTGCTGAAGCCCATCTCACTTGACCGATTTATGAAAGCGGTGAATAAGGCACTTGAGCAATTTGAATTGCGGCATCGTGAAGAATCTTCTCCGGAGTCAGCTCAGCCGGGAACAGAGGGCGTTGAATTCTTTTTTGTGAAAGCTGATAAGAAACTTGTAAAGGTCAAGTACGATGAGATACTATACATCGAAGGTTTGAAAGATTATGTAATCATTCGATTAGAGCAAGGTCGTGTTGTCACCCTGCAAACTATGAAGAGCCTCGAAGATAAATTGCCCATCAGCAAATTTAAACGGATCCACAGATCATACATCGTCTCTATTGATAAGATACATGCAGTCGATGGAACATCAGTAGATGTATTTGAAAAAGGTGCTATCAAGCAACTTCCCATCGGCAAGAATTACAGAGATGAAATTCTGGAGATTGTGAACAGGAATAAATTGTAACATGTGTTTGCCCCTAACCCCTAAAGGGGAATAAAAGTTTTTGTCTCTCAGCTCTAAAAGGGAAACGGGTAAACGTTTGTTGATTTAGATATTTACTATTCTTTAAGGGAAGCATAATGAATGTCAGCCAAATCAATATCCGGGTATTTAGGGATAGGATGATGCCATTAAAACCTGAATGCTATTCCTGTTTAGGAATTAGGAATATTAAAAGGATAAAAAAGAAACTCATTTCCCCTTTAGGGGCAAGGGGCAAAGAAGAGCAAAGAAAGTTATTTTATCTCGCTATTGAAAGCAACTGTGTAATCACGCCTTCATTGTGATTCACGCGGATGTAGTATAAGCCCATTGGGAATGTGCTTACATCGGCCTGGAAGTGTTTCTGATTGATGTCATTATAACTTCTGATCACTCGTCCCTGTGGATCGATGATATCGATTGATTTGATAGCAGTCTTTCCATTGAGGTGTATATCCACCAGGTCCTGTGCAGGATTCGGATAGACGAGAAGTGTATATTTATTTGGATTAGCTCTATGAAGGTCATACGTTAATGTAACCTGATCACCATCGATGTCGTACATGGTGCCATCATTGTCCATGGCTGTTCCACCATCAAGTGTGATTGGAATTTGGATTAAACCATTATCAGTTTTAAACCCATCGATATTATCAACAACAATGAAGGTCGTAGTTGCTATTACTCCGTACCCACTTGCCCCGTTGCCATTAGCTCTTGAAAATCCAGCATCAATCCGTCCATCCCATGGAACTTTTCCTAACGATATAAATGGGGCTCCCTCTGCTAACCATGAATCTTGGTGGAAATCCATAGTAATTGTGGCAGAATCAGCCATATTTTGCGGTAAATTAATTGAGAACTTAGCTCCCTTCATGTCGATTACAGGATGAGCTGCATTTCCAAAAACGATATCCAATACTATTAAATCTCCCGAATCTAAAGAAAACTGAATTGGTACTATAGAAAATTGATATGGTAGTTTTTGTTGAACATCACGAACTACAACATCATGTGTGCGATAATAATGATCACTTATCACATCAACATCTGCACTCGTAATAGTACCATCTCCATTCGCATCCAGATACTCAATTGCATTTCCACTTTCATTGGAAGGCGCCCATGGACTTGCATGCTGGCCAAACCAAGTTGAAGGATCATTGTAGGATCTGACTGGTCCGGAATTCCCCAATTTGTTACCAAGAGTTAGAAGATCCGCCATATCAACGCGACCATCCTGATCAGCATCACCCGGCCACACACAACCTACTGTACAAGGGCAGGTTTCAGTTTCAGGTGGAGCTATTACATTTAAATCTGCTTTAACCAGGTAACATAAATTACTAGGCTGTATGCAATAGTAATATTCAAAATGATCTGTGCCTGTGTAACCAGCTTCCGGCTGATAAACCAGCATATTAAAGCTTTCAATAGTGTCACATGGCAGATTGATCTGCTGAAGGCCAATATTATTTAAAAGCTCACCATGAGTAGGTTCCTCACTTATGATATATGAAAAATCAGTGTATTCAATTGGATAATCAATGGTCAACGGAACATCTTGTGTTGTCTGCAATGCATAAGTAAATACATTGTCCGGCTCCAGATCGGTGACATGGATCAGAACTGTAGCAGTTTCACAGATGGTATCTTCATAGCAAGTGGTATAGGTGAAATTGTCTACACCTCTGTAGCCTGCATTTGGGCTATACGTATAAACGCCATTGCTTACTTCCGAAAGTACACCGCGCGCTGGATTTGTGTGTGAACTTACATCGTAGTCGAGCAAGTCATTGTTGAGCACATTGAAGGTTACACTTAACCCTGGTCGCACATAGAATTTATCATCCCGTGCATGATAATTCACCGGTTTGTTATAAACTGTAATAACATATCTCCTTGTCACCAGGTTTGACAATCCTAATTGGAAAGTATCCACACCAGTATAAGAGGCATTGGGGGTATATGTCCATCCGGCAGAACTGGTTTGTGTCAGCTCGCCATGAGATGGACTTTGATCTACTGCAAAAGAATCAAATGGTGTAAGTACTTGGAGATCTTCAGTATTGAGTAGATATTTTTTATATTCCAACTGATCCTGAAGTGCAGGATCATGAACCAATACATGAATGTTTCCCTGGCCACAATTGCCAAAAGAATCACAAGCGATATACTGGATCCAGGTATCTCCTTCAAAATCAGCTTTTGGAGTAAAGAGGATCGCATCGCCTGTGGCATTGACCACGGCTTGTCCGGCATTTGAAATCGATACGCTTGAGAGTGTCAGTTGACCTGTGGGAACAGAATCATTTTGCAGCACATCGAGTGGGACATCAATAGCTCCCTTATCAACTACAAACTTGTCTGTACCGGCAACCACTACTTCATTGGACAGATTAAATTTATACCACCTGGTAACAGGATGCATTGGAGTGCTTAAAGTGAAATAACTTACAATTACATCAGTAGTTCCTACGGCACCAGCATTAGGAATAAAAATAACTTTCAGAGTGTTTCCGTTAGTTCCATCCACTATGCTTGCTGAACCGAATTGAGGCTCAGGCTGTTGGACTACGATATGTGTATAAGTCGTTGATCCTGAGAATTGATCACTGAAAGATGAACCAGAATTTTTTAGATTGACATTGATTGGATCAGAAAATTGTCCAATACTCCATGTTGAGAACATGAGAGAAATAAAAACTACCAAAAGGGTCTGCAATTTGTACAGATTCTTCATTTTTGGTTAAGATGAATGGACAATCACTTAATTTT
>JBDUDG010000376.1:0-3517 GCA_040003045.1 Saprospiraceae bacterium
ACAAATCCAAAAAAACACTGATCAATCCATCAGAAGAAACACAGGTCAAAAAAATTAATGGCCATGAACTAAAATTTACCAACACCGATAAGTTATTCTGGCCGAAGGAAAAATATACCAAAGGAGATCTGCTGAATTATTACTACCAGGTGTCTTCGTTTATCCTGCCTTATCTTAAAGGAAGGCCTGAATCATTGAATCGTTATCCGGATGGTTATGCAGGAAAAAGTTTTTATCAAAAAGATGTTACTGGAAAAGTACCTGACTGGGTACAACAATTCAAATACAGGAGTGCGGATGAAAATATAGACAAACATTTTATGCTCGTTGAAGATGAAGCGAGCCTATTGCTGATGGTCAACATGGGCTGTATTGAAATCAACCCCTGGAACAGCACTGTGCAAAAACCTGATCATCCTACATGGTGTATCATCGATCTTGACCCGGATAAAAATTCTTTTGATACTGTCATTAAAGTTGCACAGGTGACTCATGATATTTTAACTCAGGCTGGCATAGATTGTTATTGCAAAACTTCCGGCTCTACAGGTATCCATATTTATATTCCACTCAATTCAAAATATACGTATGAGCAAAGCAAGGAGTTCGCCAGGATGATCGTCACCATGGTTCAAAAAGAAATGCCAAGGGCCACCAGCATAGAACGCCAGATATCCAAACGCAACGGAAAAATATATCTCGATTTTTTGCAAAACCGTCCACAGGCCACAGTCGCCTCAGCATACTCTGCACGCCCCAAACCCGGGGCTTCAATTTCGATGCCGCTGTATTGGGATGAAGTAAAGAAAGGATTGAAGATGACAAACTATACGATTAAGAATGTGATCCCTATGTTGAATGAGCGCGGGGACTTGTTCAAAGGTGTGTTAGGCAAAGGAATTGATATGAAAGCAAGTATAAAACGATTAGAGTCAATTTGGAATTCAAAGTCATGATGTAAGACAATGAATCGTGAAACGTGTATCGTGAGACAAGAATCGTTAATCATGAATCGTGAAGCGTGAATTGTGAGGCGTGAGTCATCTTTTTTGCTCCAGCTGGCATCCCACATCCCACATCTCAAATCCCATACAGAAATCAGTAAATTATTGCAATTTCGCACCATGAAATTCCTCCCATTCTTTTTCATTGGCCTCATTGTTGCCTCATGCGCAACATCCAAAAAATCAATAAAACCGGATCTCCATCAAAAGGCCATTGAACTGGCCAACAGGTTCATCATTACGGATACGCATATCGATCTGCCAGAGAGATTAGGAGATAAAAAGTTTGTGCAAATCCCTGAAAACAAAAATGAACTGGTGCAAAGCAAGGAAGGAAATTTTGATTTCATCCGCGCCAAGAAAGGTGGTCTTTCAGCGCCCTTTATGTCCATCTATATTCCATCATCCTTTCAGTCCAGCTTGCCATCTGCCAAATTGAAAGCTGATTCATTGATTGACCTGGTCAAATGGATCATCAGCGTTCATCCGGATAAATTTGCAAGTGGTGACTCGCCTGAAATGATTGAAGCCAATTTTAAAAAGGGCCTGATCTCCCTTCCGATGGGCATGGAAAATGGTGCTCCGATGGCGACTCTTGAAGACGTACAATATTTTTATGACAGGGGCATTCGATATGTCACACTCACACATGCCAAAGACAATCATATTTCTGACAGCTCATACGATACGACGCACACATGGGGCGGTTTGAGTCCTTACGGAATTAAATTGGTCGGTGAATTGAACAGAGTAGGGATCATGGTCGATATCTCGCATGTATCCGACCAGGCATTTTATAAAGTGATGGAAATTTCAAAAGCTCCAGTCATCGCATCACATTCTTCATGTAGATATTTTACACCGGGATTTGAAAGAAATATGAGTGATGACATGATCAGGTTGCTTGCAGAAAAAGATGGAGTGATCCAGATAAATTTCGGCTCAACATTCCTTGATGGTGAAGTTGCTAAAAAAAGAAAAGCAGATCAGGAAGCTTTAGATAAATTACTTAAAATAGTCAATTTAAAAGAAGGCGATGAAGCAGCCAAGCCTCTGGTAGAAGAATTCAGAAAAAGTCATCCGATAGTTTTTTCGGATGTCAGCCGTGTAGCAGACCATATAGATCATGTCAAAAAAATCGCCGGGATTGATCACATAGGGATTGGTTCGGATTTTGATGGAGTAGGAGATAGTCTTCCCGTCGGCCTCAAAGATGTAAGCATGTATCCTAATCTTATCGAAGAACTTTTGCGAAGAGGTTATACAGACAGCGACATTGAAAAGATCTGCTACAAAAATACATGGCGCGTTTGGAACAAAGTAATTGAGATAGCACATTCTAAATGAATACATCACAGGGCCTTCCGCCCGGCAAACATGAATGGCGAAACTGGATTGTTTTTGTCTTTCTTGCATTTGTATGGGGTGGATCATTTATCCTGATTAAAAAAGGGCTCATTCATTTTTCTCCTGTGCAGGTAGGTGCGATGCGAATTGCATTAAGTGCGATTGCCTTCATTCCCATTTTTCTGATTTCAAAAATTCCCTTTCCAAAAGGTAAAGTACTTCTAGTCACTTTGGTGGTACTGACCGGAAATGGAGTTCCAGCTTTTATGTTTGCTATTGCAGAGACAAGACTTGGAAGTGCAGTTACCGGAGTGCTCAATAGTCTCACGCCTATATTTGCGTTACTCGTTGGTGTTTTGCTTTTCAAAACAAAGCTGAGAAGACATCATTTGCTTGGATTATTTTTAGGTTGTCTTGGTATCACTATTCTGATGGTGGGGGAGCGTGACTGGCATGTGAGTTCGTATGTATTTTATGTGGTCTTTGGGACGATGTGTTATGGCATGAGCGCAAATCTTGTTAAAAGGTATTGCCAGGATATACATCCGATCGCATTGACAGCAGTTGGTTTTTTTTCATTGGGATGCATCGCCGCTGTTATCTTGTGGCTGACTGGTGCATTTACAATCATGGCTAAAGCGGAGACCTGGAACTCTTCTATGCCCGCTTTAATTCTTCTTGCGTTGGTGTGTACTGTCTTGGCAAATCTCCTTTTTTACAGCCTGATACAAAAGACGAGTGCGATATTTGGATCGGCGATAGCTTATGCGATTCCTTGTATGGCTTTGGTATGGGGCAGCGTGGATGGAGAAGTGATTACATGGTATCAGTTAGCTGGATTTGGATTTATTATTGGGGCGGTGTATACGTTGAGGAAAAAATAAATACTGCGGTATATCACTTCGACTATCGCTCAGCGACCAATGAGTAGGATGAGTTTTTAGATTTTATTATCTACAACATATTTCTTAGACTGTCTTCAGTAAAAGCAAGAACTAGGGTATGCGAAGGTCAAAAACAACTCTACTTTCTCAAATAGATCGAGGCGTATCACTTCGACTATCGCTCAGTGACCGCCTTTGATTTTCACCTTTTGATTTCGGCTGTCGCTCAATCAATGAGATAGATTCGGAATATTTTCTCTAATGTTGAGCGAAAGCCGAAAC
>JBDUDG010000377.1:0-3515 GCA_040003045.1 Saprospiraceae bacterium
TCTTCGTAGCAGGGTTTGGCAAGAATGGCGGAGACTCTCTTCTCAATGACCTGCACCACTTTGTATTTGAAGCGGAAATTATCTTTGTTAATATCCAAAAGGTCACCTGTAGTCACTATTGCGGAGGATTTGGCTACTGCTCCGTTGAGCTTAATTTTTCCCTCCCGACAAGCATCGGTAGCCATGCTCCTGGATTTGAATATCCTGATTGACCACAGGTATTTATCAATTCGCGTTTTTTCCATGATAAAAGAGCTTATCGGCTAAAATATTTTTTTAATTTGAAGCAAAATTAATGGAACATGGATAGAAGATCACTACTTAGAAATCTTTCAGCTGCATCCATGGCGCCATATATTTCATTTCCTTCCAATCCTTTATCCCTAAACATAGACAGAAAGTTTCAGCATTCTGTTTGCCGATGGTGTTACAACAATATTTTCACGCTGGAAGAACTCTGTGAAGTTGCAAAAGATTGTGGTATCCAATCCATCGAATTGCTAAATCCTGAGGAATGGGATGTTGTTCTTGATCGCGGGCTTAAAGTAGCTTTATCTAATGGAAGTCCTCTTGGCATCACGAAAGGCTGGAATGATCCAAAGCTGCATCAGCAGTTGCAAACTGATCTCATAGAAATTATCCCAAAAGCTGCGGATAAGGGCATACCTCAAATTATTGTTTTCTCCGGAAATCGAAATGGATTACCGGACGTAAATGGCATTGAATTTTGTGCACAGGGTCTTGATCCGGTGGTAAAGATGGCAGAGAAATATAATGTCCGCATCATCATGGAATTGCTCAACAGCAAAATAAATCACATAGACTATCAATGCGATCACACACCTTGGGGTGTTTCCCTGGTGGACAAAATTGGATCGCCCAATTTTAAATTACTTTATGATATCTATCACATGCAAATTATGGAAGGTGATGTCATCAGAACAATCACGGATCACAAGGACTACATCGCTCATTTTCACACAGGTGGTGTTCCGGGCAGGCACGAGATAGATCAAACACAGGAATTGTATTATCCGGCTATCATGAATGCAATCGTTGCCAATGGTTTTGAAGGATTTGTAGCACAGGAATTCATCCCTGCAGGAAGTGATCCTGCCAAATCGCTTAAAGAAGGCGTGCGTATTTGTTCCGTCTGATAAAAAAATGTGATTATATTTCTGTTCGGTAATTCGACTTTTCTAATTTTATAACTGATCTTATGTATTTCAACAATGAAGGTGCTAGTGAAGTCACATATGATGCTATCGTTGTCGGCAGTGGTATCAGTGGTGGATGGGCTGCGAAAGAGCTTTGCGAAAAGGGCTTAAAAACACTCGTTCTCGAGCGTGGCCGTGATGTCAAGCATGGTGATTATCCAACAGCAACAATGGAAGATTGGGATTTCCCAAATCGGGGAAAGATCACTCCTGAAGACTGGAAAAAATATCCCGTGCAATCCCGCACCAGCTACATTATGCATGCGGCAGTGCTGCCCTGGTTTATTGAAGATGCAGTGCAGCCATACACAGAGGTAAAACCATTTGACTGGATGCGCGGATATCATGTCGGAGGCAAATCGATCATGTGGGGCAGGCATTCATACCGCTGGAGTGATCTCGATTACGAGGCGAATGCAAAAGATGGTATTGCTGTTGACTGGCCAATTCGCTACAAGGATATTTCTTCATGGTATGATTATGTAGAATCCTTTGCAGGGATCAGTGGTAAGAATGAAGGATTGTCACAACTTCCAGATGGAAAATTTCTTCCTGAGATGCCATTGAATTGTGTGGAGTCTGATTTCAGAGAGAAGCTTTCAAAAAATATGAAAGGGAGAGTTGTGACTCCGGGCAGGGTAGCACATCTTACCTCACCTCTTGCCGGAAGCACCCGGGGTACCTGTCAGTATAGAAACCGATGCAGCAGAGGATGTCCTTTCGGTGCTTATTTCAGCAGCAATGCTTCGACCCTGCCTGCAGCCTATGCCACTGGCAATCTCACCATGAGACCTTTCAGTGTAGCTCATTCCATTATCTACGACAAAGAATCCGGCAAAGCAAAAGGCGTGAGGATCATCGATGCACAGACAAAAGAAACAAAGGAATATTTTGCAAAAATTATTTTTCTGAATGCAGGCACGCTCAACAGCACACTGATCATGCTCAACAGTCCTTCTGATCGTTTTCCAAATGGTTTTGGAAATGACAGTGGTGAACTTGGACATAACCTGATGGATCATCATTTCAGGGTTGGTGGTGATGCAAAAGTGGATGGATATACAGATAAATATTACAAAGGCCGTAAACCTGCAGGATATTACATGCCTCGTTTCAGAAATCTTGATGCCGCATCAAAGCAAAAGGATTTCATCCGTGGTTATGGGTATCAGGGAAGTGCCAGCAGGGACGGATGGTGGAAAGCAGTTGCAGAAGCAGGTGCCGGTGGTGAGTGGAAGGACAAATGGCAGGATCCAGGACAATGGTCGATTGGTATGCTTGCGTTCGGAGAATGTCTTCCTTATCATGAAAATAAAATTTCACTCAACACTGGTAAGATGGATCCATTTGGTCTTCCCACACTCAGCATAGATTGTGAATGGAAAGAAAATGAATTGGCCATGCGTAAAGACATGGTCGCTTCTGCAGCAGAAATGCTTGAGGCAGGCGGCTATAAAAATGTAACTACATATTCCACCGGCGGAAATCCTGGTCTTGGCATACACGAAATGGGGACAGCACGCATGGGGAGAGATCCAAAGACATCCGTACTGAATGAATGGAACCAGGTCCACTCCTGTAAGAATGTATTCGTCACAGATGGAGCATGTATGACTTCTGCATCATGTGTGAATCCCTCACTGACCTATATGGCACTGACAGCGCGTGCTGCTGATTATGCCGTGAAAGAATTAAATAAACAAAATCTGTAATCCTCATGGAACGTAGAGAAGTTATAAAATACACGGCATTTTTCATGGGAGCTACATTGAGTGCTTCCACCATCGCTGCATTGCTCGAAGGATGTCATGTGGATCAATCATCCTCCTGGAGTCCTTCCTTCTTCACAAATAATGAAGCGGATTTTGTCAATGAACTTAGTGAAACCATTCTTCCAAAAACAAAAACACCGGGTGCAAAAGATGCTTTGGTGGATCGGTTTCTTGACACTGTTCGTCTACTGAGATTTTCGGCTGATGAAAACGAAAAGTTCAAAAAAGGCCTTGATGTTTTAATAGCCCAGGCGAAGGCTGACCTTGGAAAGGATTTCAGTCGGGCATCGGCAGAAAAACGATTGGAGTGGGTCACTACTATTGACAAAAATGCGTACGACGCAGTGAAAGCGAATCCGAATATGAAAGCGGAAGAGAAGCCATTTTATTTGTCCCTCAAAGAGCAAATCCTGGGTGGTTACTTCAGTTCGGAAATTGTCGCAAAGGATTTTTTTGCTTTCGATCCCATTCCAGGCAGGTATGATCCCTGCATGCCTTATGAAGAGGTTGGGCGGGCTTGGGCTAT
>JBDUDG010000378.1:0-3515 GCA_040003045.1 Saprospiraceae bacterium
TTGTATCCGCTGGAGGTATCCAGCTTGTCGCTGTGATAATCACACTGTCGCATCCTGCTTGATTTGTCAGCGTTTGTGTAGTCACTCCTGCATTCGAAATATTGCATGATGACAGACTGAGATGTGTCGTATCGGATGGAAGTAAAGTCACTGTGGTGGTCAGCACTGTATCGCATCCATTCGGATTGTCGATATGGGTGATGAATATTCCGGCTTCTGCAGGAAGACACGTGGTAGAAGTTGTAGAAACACTCACTGCAGGAAGGACATCAATGGTGAAGGTGACTGTGCTGTCACATCCGTATTCCGAATTAAAAAGTATTTCATAAGTCCCTGCCTGATCTTCCCAATAATATCCTAGCCAGATGCTGTCGCCCTGGCAGATGCTGGCTGAGGTGCTACTGACATAAGTTGGATAGACATAAAATACCTGTGTCGGATTTGTGATCGTGACACACGCATCCTGTGAAGGTGTCACACTTGTGATAGTGTATGTAGTTGTTATCCATGGAAGATCAAAGAATGGATATGTCCCCTGCACGCCTGTGAGAGTAAAGGATGATCCGGGATCAGGTGTTATCTCTACATCCAATGGAAATGGCGAATCCGTGATGATCGTCATACTTGCGTGCTCATTGTCGCAAATCTCAGTGCCACCAGAGAGTGCCACATGTATGACTGGGATGATGTCCAGTTCTACAGTATCCTGAGTTGGACATTCGATGCCATTGCTGACGGTGACGATGTATTGACCGGAATTTCCTATAGTGATGGATTGTGAATGCGAACCCGTATTCCACACATATGCAGCGCCTGGATTTCCTGCATTAAAAGTGGCGGTCTGTCCATCGCATTTTTGGAGATCGGGACCGAGATCGACATCGACGTAAGGAAGTGAAATGACTTCGATGAAGGCGGTGGCGATATTGCTCATGGAGCCGGATTCGGTGGTGAACTGAACATGAATAGTCCGAACGCCTGGCGTTGCTGGAATCGCAGAATTCGAATATCGAACACGACGTAAAGCTTCCCGAAAGTCAATGGATGTTGTGCCTCCCTGGTTAGTTAAGATCAGGTTGTTGGTTCCATCTCCTGTGATCTGGATGCCTGGAAATCCTCCGGGAAGGCTTAGCATTTCCGCAGCGCCATCAGGCACAAAACCAACCAACGAAATCGTAATAGTACCAATGAAATCATCACTGTTAGTGAAATTGTCAATATCCGAAATCGCCACTCCGTCTGAAAGACAAGTGTAATCCATACCATTGAAATCGGCATTATCTGCGCCGGAACTATTGTCGCAATCCAGATCGATTTTAGGCATGCAGTCTGGTACTACAAATTCCTGCATGGAGGTAGCACCGGCAGGATCAAGTATGTTTGAAGGACAAATAGGTAAAAAGGTTTGTTCCAGGTAATTAATTTCGTAAATAGATCCTATATGCCATTCAAAGACTAAAATTGTATTGCATTTATTTGATGGCGCAATGCTTCCTGACGATATTATCAAATTACTTGGAACATTATAAAGCACAATACTATTCATTGGATTCTCAAGATCCATTTTAATAATCTTTGCATCGCCGCCAGCAGTTGAAAGATATATACAATCTCCATTAATTAATACAAGATCCCCGTAACATTGGAATGGCATATATCCCATATTTATCATTTGGTTATTAATTACATCAATCTTATACAATGAGTCCCCATTAATCAAATTATGTTTGACTGAATAGAAAATATCCTGTATAGGACTTACAAGGCCAAGCAATTCATTATAAAATACATTATTAGGTATATCATAATATAAGGTTGAATTACAATTCAATGTATCGATTAAATATATGTCTCCGTTCTCATCTTTAATGAATAGATTACCATCCGGAGCCATAGTAATCTCTTCATCTGCTGCAAAAGGCAAAGTACAAATCAACTCACGTTCACAAGAATTATTACAGCCGGATGAAATGGTAATTTTATTTAAATATGTAGTCATATTAGGACCATAAGACTCCATAAATATTATTTGACCAGATGCTGGATTAAAACTGGCCTGAGAAATAGTGTATAAAATAAATAATGCTAGAACCGAATTAAATCTTTGCATGTTCAACAAAATATTTTATGTCCAATATAAAATAGTAGCCATTTTTATAATGGCTACTATTTTAATTCAATTTAATATTATGGACAATGTCCGCTTACGACGCAATCACTTCCAACATACACGTAATTAGTCCCAGGAAAATACAAATCAATTGAGTATGGAGTAACTTGTCCATACTGACAATTAATCCTGACATGACCGGAAGTGGATGATTGTACTCTAAAAGCTCCATTCGATGGTGCGCAGAAAACTTCAGTGGCAGGATATGAACCCAAATTCATTGATAAGACATAGCCTGAAATTGAACAATTACCCCACGTATCTGAACAAGCTGTCGTCGACAAATTTGGAGAATTCACGCCACAAAAATCAATTGGAAATCCATCCTCCAAATTTTGCACTGTACAACAACAATAATTCACCGGACAATCGTTGCATGTAGTTCTTGGGGTGACCTTCAAATCGTCACCCGGAATTGACTTCTGTATATCTGCTTTATCACATGCCATAAAAACCATGGTGACCAAAATGCAGATCAAAATAGATAAAAGATTTCTATCTTTCATGTTAATGAAATTTACTAAAAATTAATGGATCCGGGCCTCCGGAATTCTGAAGGGAACGAAGGAGGTCTGGGTTTTCAGTCTGAAGCCTCGCAGCGGACAGACTCTAAAGAGCTACCAGTCAACGCTTTAACCTCCTGATCCTTGAAAGAATCAGGAGGTTAACGAGATTTTTGGGAAATGTTATTTTGAAGGGAATTTGAAGATGATATATAGCTTGCTCTGAATTGCTAAAAGAAATCAGAAAGCTAAGATCGGCCATGGTGTACAGTTAAGGAATTAATCCTTTTGGGTGCCGACTAATGAGATAAATATAATACTTCTATAATTGAATTCCAATCAACTTTAAGTTAAATGTTGGCCTTTGGAGCCTCTTTTTGCTTTTATCTTTCATTTTGTAGGAACCCGTTGCCTAAATTAAGTATGAAAATAACTCTGGAATTTCAAACACAATTCACCAAAAATGGTGAGTTGGTGTAAAATTTTCAGAAACTTTTCTTGCAATCTTTTTGAATACGAAAATCGAACCTGAATTTTGCCCCGATGAAGCCATTCGAAGCACTAACTAAAGTAAGATCATTGACAATTCACATTCTTACGCTCCTTGCACTGAGCTCCATCTTTCGAACTTGTTCGGGATGAGTCGAAGTGTTACTTTCTTACACTTCATCTCACCAGCGTCACATCCCCAACCCTCACCTCACTTCCTCCACCCCTGAGCTCCACAATCATCTTAAATGCAAACACTGCCGAATTCATCGGTCTGCCATTAAAGGTTCCATCCCAGGCACGAGAAAGATCATTTGGCTGGAAATGATCAGCCGCATACAACACATTACCCC
>JBDUDG010000379.1:0-3514 GCA_040003045.1 Saprospiraceae bacterium
TTTAAATTCTCCTGCTGACTTATGATGATCTGATCACCAACCAATACCTGATCTACAGAGGTCAATACCTCAAGGTCCCTCTTAACTTCAGCATAGCCGGCGCTATAGCCTCCACTTTTTTTAACGAGCCTGTAAAAATCCAACTGTAACTGATGTTCGGGTTGCTCCACTTTCATAAATATTTTAGTAGAAGAATTAAAATCAGCCGTTCGTAACATGTACCCTTCATTCTCAAATTGATGATGAGGCAAGACATCTTTACAGATAAAACTTAATTTCCTCCAAAAAAGGAAAGCAATTGGAACAACCCACAGATACTTAAATGGAGGAGAAATATTTCTAAACAGATGTACTGCGACCACGCCAATGATCATCGCGAAAAAAGGGAAGACAGGTGCATCATACCATTCCAGCTTATCTGCAGGAATGGAGATCAGAAGCAAGTATCCAAGGCCTAAAATTATCCATCTTGTCAAATGCGTTTTTATAAATTGATCTTTTAAAATAAATAGACTATACCCCACAGCACTGGCAAGGAAATAAATCCAGGGTGTATACGTCTGCAGCGTCACAAAATTTCTAAAATAATATCCAAATCCATGCTCATGCCACGGCATCACGTTCGAAAACATCCGGAGAAATTCAGAATGGAACATTAGAGACAGATAGCCCGGCTGTAGGGATTCTCTTAAAAAGTAATAACTCAGACATATCAGGAAAGAACCAAAAAGAGCAGTTAGAAATTTTATCGAAACTAAAACCTTTCGTATTGGTGAAAGAAGCCATACTATTCCAAGCGGTCCCATCATCAGCCAGCCTGCGATGGATTTTGAATAATAGGCTAATATGAACATGAAAAAGAACCAAACGAAATGTGTATTGGACCATTGCTTTTTGTGAATAGCATCTAACACAATAATCGAATATCCAATCACAAAAAATGTCATGACTGCATCAAGATCACCTGTCCTCGCTACATGATGACGGATGAACCCTTCATTGCCAATAAAACAAACCATTACAATAATCCTCGCCCATTGCTCAAATCCCCATCGCTTCAAAGCAACCGTGATGAGCAATAGAATTCCGGTTACTGATAAAGCCGAAGGAAAACGTATGGCAAATTCAGTCCATGGAAAAATTTTCAGTGAAATGGCCTGCATCCATAATACCAGAGGAGGCTTGGTATTGTAAGCAGGATTCGTTGGCAGCAACCAGGAAGAACCATGCGACATATCCCATGAGGCATTGGCGTATACAGCTTCATCAAAAATATAAATCGCCGGTTTGCCTAAATAATAAAAAGCAGGGATTGAGCAGATAAAAATAGCCAGATAGTCCCAACGACACAGTTCAATTTTTGGAAACAAGGATCTCATTCTATTTCCGGCAAATAATCTGATGAATCGCCGGATCAATATTTCCACCACAAAGTATGACGACTGAATTGCCCGGGTGCTGTTCTTTCATTGCAGTCGCCATCGCAACTCCCGCAGCACCTTCTACAACTAATTCATGCGTATTAAATAGATAACGGATGGCATTTTCAATTTCTTCTTCCGTGATCAGTATCCAACGATCCACCACTTCCTGGCAAACAGGAAATGTAATGCTGTCATGTTCCAATGGCCCTGCAGAACCATCCGAAAGTGTAGGCAATGCATCCGGAGCATCGATCACATGACCAGCAAGTATACTAATAGACATTTCAGGAGAATTTGCCGGCTGGCATCCGATTATTTCAACCTCAGTCTGATGATTTTTAAGCCATGAACCTATTCCTGAGATAAGACCTCCACCGCCAACGGTAATGAAAGCTTTATCAATACGGCCTAAATTCTCCGAAATTTCATAGCCAATAGTTCCCTGACCCGATATGACATCAGGATCATTGTATGGACTGACCCATTCAAAATTATTTTTTAATGCAAATTCCTTTCCTGTCAATTCAGCGACTAAGGAATCACCATCTACAATGATCACTTCAGCACCAGTTTTTTTCAGTCGTTCAATTTTCTTTGGAGAAGCGGTGGAAGGCACAAAGACTTTTGCTTGTAGATCAAATAATTTTGATGCATTGGCGACACCTAACCCATGATTACCTGTAGAAGCAGTCACAATAGTAAGACCAGCATCAAAAGTACTGAGTTTTGCAAGAGCTCCTCTCCATTTGAATGAACCAGTATTCTGTTCGTTTTCGCATTTCAGCCAAAGCCCATACTTTTCATCTCTGATCAGGCGTGTACGATGTAAATTGGGTTGAATGCGCTCATAAGCTTCTGAGATGAGGAAAGAAATGAAAGAAGGATTTACTGGTTGGTCCGGATCATCTTCTTTCATACAGTTGCATGTGTACCACCCGCGAGTATGCCGATGATCTGATCAACTGCAAAATCAATATCATCTTTTGTAGTGTTTCGGCTAAAAGAAAATCGCACAGCTTTTCTGTCCGCGGGATGTCCCAATGCCTCAAGCACATGAGACTGCGATTCCACACCTGAACTGCAGGCGCTGCCACCACTGGCACTGACACCGGCGATATCTAGTGACATCACCATCAATTCTGTTTGAGGACCTGGTGGAAACGAAACATTCAGTACGGTATATAGACTTTCAGTTGAATGACCATTAAAATAAATCCCGGGACATGTAGCCTCCAGTTGATCCTTCATGTATTGTCTGATCCCGCTGATATAAGCCATGTCTTCTTCAAGATCCGCATAAGCAAGCTGCATAGCTTTTGAAAGACCGACGATGCCTGATAAATTTTCAGTGCCCGCACGCATGTTCCTTTCCTGCGATCCACCATCGATGTAGGGTTGAATATGACATCTGCTGTTTATATAAATAAATCCTATACCTTTTGGGCCATAGAACTTATGTGCTGCACCAGAAATAAAATCGACAGGGGTCTGTTTGACATTGACAGGAAAATGGCCTACGGTCTGAACGGTGTCTGAATGGAGATATGCGCCATACTTTCTGCACAATTCGGAAAGTTTTTTGAAATCCAGCATCGAACCAAGTTCATTATTGGCATGCATCAGGGTAACTAATGTTTTGCCTTCATCCATAGCCAGAAGTGATTCCAGGTGACCAAAATCGGGCAGGCCATATTTATCAATCTTCACCAGGTCAACAGTAACTGCTTTTTTTGTAAGGAGATGTTCGACAGAATGTTTGACACAGTGATGCTCTATGGGAGAAGTAATGATGCGAGTAACGCCAAGGTCAGAGACAGCGCATTTGATGGCCATATTATTGGATTCCGTGCCACCCGAAGTGAAAAAGATCTCTCCTGTAGAAGCTCCGATAAAGCTGGCCACTGTTTTTCTTGCATTTTCAATAGCTGCCCTTGTAGTCCGTCCATCCTGATGAATCGAGGAAGGATTCCCAAAATGACCCGTCAGATAAGGCATCATAGCCTCCAATACTTCCGGCCTGATGGGCGTGGTGGCGGCATTATCGAGATATACTCTTCTTCCCATGGTTGTAATTGAGCGGACAAAGTTAA
>JBDUDG010000061.1:0-11845 GCA_040003045.1 Saprospiraceae bacterium
AACGTTGATGAGTTACTTGAAAAAATTCTTCTGGAAGCAGAGTTGCTTGATCTGAAAGCAAATCCTGATCGTCTTGCAGTGGGTACAGTCATCGAAGCATCTCTTGATAAAGGCCGGGGCTATGTCACCAAACTTTTAGTTCAGACAGGAAAACTTGCCATTGGCGATATCATCGTAACAGGTGAATACAGCGGTAAGGTAAAAGCCATGTTCAACGAACGTGGTAAGAAAGTGAAAGAAGTTGGTCCTTCTGCACCGGTTTTAGTTTTAGGATTAAATGGAGCTCCGCAGGCCGGAGAAAAATTCCGGGAATATGAAAGTGAGCAGGACGCAAGATCTGTAGCTGCATATCGTGGACAGATAAATCGTGAGCAGAGCAATCGTGCCAACAAACGGATTTCGCTTGACGAAATCGGACGTCGTCTTGCGTTGGGTAGCTTCAAGGAGCTGAACCTGATTATCAAAGGAGACGTGGATGGTTCTATCGAAGCTATGGCAGATTCACTCGAGAAGCTCTCCATTGAAAAAATCAAGGTTAATATCATACACCAGGCGGTAGGTCAGATTGTTGAATCGGATGTATTGCTGGCATCAGCTTCGGATGCTATTATTATTGGCTTTCAGGTGCGGCCTTCTGTTGCCGCACGTAAGTTGGCGGAGAAAGAAGGTGTTGAAATCAAGATGTACTCGATCATCTATGAGGCCATCAATGAGATCAAGGCTGCCATCGAAGGAATGCTCGAGCCAACGAAAGAAGAAAAGATCGTTGGCCAGGTCGAGGTGCGGGAAATATTCAAGGTCAGCAAGATTGGAACGGTTGCAGGTTGTATTGTGCTTGAAGGAAAAGTGGCCAGAAATTATCACATCAGGATCATCCGCGATGGTATTGTAACTTATCCTACGAAAGAAAATGTACATGGTGAGATTGCCACGCTCAAGCGATTCAAAGATGATGTCAAGGAAGTGAAAGCCGGTCTTGAATGTGGTATCATCGTTAAGAATTTCAATGATATCAAAGTAGGTGATATCATCGAGGTTTATGAGATCAACGAGATCCGCCAGAAGCTCGATAATTAATATTTATCCAATCAGATGCTGTGACTCTTGGTCAATGGCTTGACGAAAAGGTCGGGATGTACAATCATCCATCTTTTATTGTTTCGGATCCGGTTTCTGTTCCGCATCAATTTTCCTTCTTACAGGATATTGAGATTGCAGGATTATTAGCGGCAATTCTTGCATGGGGCCAGCGGCCGACAATCATCAAAAAGACGAATGAATTGATTGGCCTGATGGATGGTGCGCCGCATCAATTTGTCACTCAGCATCAGGAAAAGGACAGGAAGCGATTTTTATCCTTTAAGCACCGGACTTTTCAGCCGGATGATATTATTTATCTGCTCGAAGTTTTGCAAAAATATTATCAGGCCCATCTAAGTCTGGAGGATGCATTTGCAAATAAAATTACTGTTGATGATAATGATGTCTTCAATGGTCTTGCAAATTTTCACGATATATTATTTGATCATCCCTGGGTGATGGAGAGGACGAGGAAACATATTTCCACCCCCGTTCGCAAATCGGCCTGCAAACGGATCAATATGTATCTGCGCTGGATGGTGCGTCAGGATGAAAAAGGTGTTGATTTTGGACTTTGGAAAAAAATTTCACCTTCTCAGCTTATTATTCCACTGGATATTCATGTTGGGAATGTTGCGAGAAAGCTGGGTTTACTGGAAAGAAAAACAAATGACTGGCAGGCAGCAACGGAACTGACCGATCGGCTTAAAGAATTTGATGTGAATGATCCGGTTAAATATGATTTTGCATTATTCGGAGTTGGGATTAATGAACTCTCTCACTCTTCTCCGTCATATGTCTTTTTCCCATAAGCAAGATCTCCCGCATCACCCAGACCCGGAACAATAAATGATCTGGCAGTAAGCTCTTCATCTTCGTGTCCTATCCACACGAAGGCATTTGGGAAAGCAAGTTGTACATATTCAAGACCTGCGCTGGAGGCGATAATTGCAACAATGTGGATCTCACGCGGTGAGCCATATTCCAAAAGGGCATTGACAGATTTAACCATACTGGCACCTGTGGCTAACATCGGATCGCAGATGATTAAGACTTTATTGTTCAGATCAGGGGAGCTTATATATTCCAGCGATATTTCAAATGTTCCGTCCTTATGATTATGACGGTACGCGGAGATAAATGCATTTTCAGCTTTGTCAAACATAGAAAGCATGCCATCATGCATGGGAAGACCGGCTCTCATTATAGTGCTGAGGACTATCTCCTGGTTTAATTTTTTACATTCTGCCACACCAAGAGGTGTTACAGTCTCAACGGGATCATACTGTAGTTTTTTACTGATCTCATAGGCCATTATCTGACCAAACCGGAACAGGTTGCGGCGGAAAAGCACCGGATCTAGCTGAATATTTTCATCCCGCAACTGGAGCAGATACTCGTTTGCAAGAGAGGTTTGGGAAGATAGGTTGTGGATCAATTTAGGTCAGTTATGGAACGCTAAGATAGGTATTGGTCGAGCATGTTGTCAACAGCAGATACGTCGATCCCTATTAATTTTGGCTCAACCATGATAAAAACTCCTTATCTTCCGATAGTGAAATTGTTTCTTTCTATTCTTTGGATCATAACGTTTTGTTTGCTCGGAACTAATAAGATTCTGGCGCAGACGATTGTTCAGCCTAAACAATTGGATTATAGTTCCGTGGGCATTCTGTACAATGAAGAAAGGTCTCTTGAATTAAGGGCCCATACGAATGGGGCTGCCATTGGCTTTCAGACAGGTAAAATCGTAACTTATTATAAAACACATTATTACCAGTTTGATCTCGGCATCCTGAGACATCCAAAAGAATTCAGACAATCCATCTCCTTTCATTCAGGCAATCCATTTACACGCACTTCCAATAGCTTCACATTTGGAAAACAAAACAACTTGATGGTACTGAGGGGCGGAGTAGGCCAAAAAATTTATTTTTCCGATAAAGCAAAAAGAAAGGGTGTAGCGGTTGGAGTCAATTATGAATTAGGTGCCTCCATTGGTGTGCTCAAACCATATTACCTGCATCTATCCAGGTTGAAGGATGATGGATTCACCGATTATGTTTCCACGGAAAGATATACACCAGACAACGCTGACATTTTCCTTGATGATTCCAAGATCATTGGTCCGGCTTCATTCTTCAAGGGATTTGATAAGATATCAATTATACCAGGTGTGCATGCAAGGATTGCAGCGCACTTTAGCATGGGTGCATTTGATCAATATGTCAAAGCCTTCGAAATTGGTTTGATGGTGGATGCTTTTACCAGAAAAGTTCCGATCATGATCATTGAAAATAATACACCTGTATTTATCAATGGTTTTGTATCCTTCCAGCTCGGGAAGAGAAGATGAAATGATTTTGGATTTACGATTTTGGATTTACTGTGGTTGCTGAGCTGTAACACAAAGTTGTGATAGAGATAGTTGAACCATAGATTCGTGGAGCCATCGCGAAAATATCCGCCAAGCTCTCCCGCTGCATCACTATATTATGTGATGGCGGGATCTTCGCATTGTTACGATATAATCCATGCCCTTTTTCCAGCCACTAATTCACGCGAATTATTTTTTTATCGCTACATTATGATATCCGAAATGCACAGTCGAAACAAATCCGGTCAGAATGGGATTTGGTTCATTGGCTGTTGAAGTGAGTGCAGGTTGAAAAAGCGTGCCGATGAAAAAGGGGTGGGAAGGAATTTCAAAAGCGCGTATTTCACCATCAGGGTTTGTGGCGGTCATTTTTAAGCCACGGTTTTGAAGTATTGGGATATATTTTGGATTTAGGGTATAGTTGCAATGGTATTTTCCGGTCAGATTCTTTTTTCCCACTAGTGAAAAAAGTAATGATGGCGACGTGATTGAAATTTCTTCTTTCTCGCCAACAAGTGAGCATGAGAGTTTTGAGATAATCAGGTCCTTACTTTCCGGATTCGTTTCTTCCGAATCAGCATTAATTAGGCCACATACATTACGGGCATATTCAATGAGCATATGCTGATATCCGCCGCAATTACCAAATGTGGGTATTTTATTTTCCCTGGCATATCGGATGGTATTCAACACATTATCCATGTCTTTATATGGAGAACCGGATGAAATCCATAACCCGGAATATTTATGAGGGAGCTCCTTTTCAAAATCAAATTGATCCGTACCCACCCATTCGAACTGCACTTCATTGTTTACCCTATTCGAGAGATTCCTGGTCGTTTCATTAACTGCCAGGTGAGTATAGTACGCCGGATTAAAATCGCCAAGGATAACGATGTTCCTGATTGTATTTTTGGAAGAGGATTTCACTAAAAATGGAATAATAAATAATGAATAGTGAATATCGAAGTTAAATATTAAATCAGAATAAGCGGTGGTGAATAATATGGATAAACATATTCGAACATCGCGGTATCACACATTATCATCCCGCAGCATTATTTAATAATGGCGGGATCCTCGTTTCACTACAACTTTCCCAAATTTTTCTCTCTCAAATGTTGGGCGAAGTCGAAAAAATCAATGAAGATCTTAAGCAGTCGTTGAGAAGAAACGAACAGCTGAAACCAACCATCCTCTGCCTTTTTTTAGCCACGAATTACACTAATTCACACGAATTATACAGGATTAAGCTTCTGCTACTGGAGGAGCATTTTTCCTTGTGAAATAATAATACATCGGTACACCGGTAAGAATGAGGAACAAACCGAAAATAGCTTCACGAGGTTGCGTTACTACAGTATTGATAAATAATCCTATTGCAAATAACACGACGATCGCAGGAACGAAAGGATAACCCCATACTTTGTAGGGGCGATAGGCGTCAGGCATTCTTTTTCTTAAAATAAAAACACCATATGCAGTAGCGCCGTAATAAATGAAAACTGCAAAAATGACCATGTCAGTTAGCTGATCAAAAGATCCGGAAAATACAAGTATACATCCCCAGATACATTGTAGCCATAATGACCTTGCTGGAACTTGTGTTTTATTCAATCGTGCAACGGACCGGAAAAAGAGACCTTCTTTAGCCATTCCATAATATGGTCTTGCACTTCCATATATTGTCGCATGTGTGCAGCCCAGGGTTGTAATTAAGATCAGGATGGAAATAAAAGCCATCCCCTTACTGCCCCAGAAAACTCTGACCGCTTCAATCGCCGCAATTTGATTGCCGCCAGCATTAATAGCTTTCAGATCAGGTATAGTGAGTATGGCCAGATAGGTCATATTGATCACGAGGTAAATACCAATCACGATGAATACACCAATAGCGATCCCTTTCGGAATATTCCGGTTAGCATCTTTTACTTCGCCACCCATAAATCCAATGGTAGACCATCCCTGGTAAGCCCAGAATGCCGCAAGCATGGCTGTAAACAATGCACTAACCGTAACAGGCGAATGATCAGCAGTCTTAAAATCAAAGCTCATCGCCACATTGGCCTCATGACTTGTCAGACCGAAGAAGATGATGATGCCTATACCAATGTAAACCATCCATAAAATAATATCACTGATCGCGGCGCCGGATTTTATACTTTTTGTATTGATATGTGTCAGAATGATGATCATAACGACGGCCACTATTTTAATCGAAAAATCTGCGAAAGGATAGAATACACCACCTATATTGAAATCACTAAGGCTGGCCAATACTGGATTAAGATGAACCAGGGAAGCCAATGATTGAGCAAAGACATAAGCGAGGGATGAAATAGAAGCAGTCTGAATAATAGTGAATAACGACCATCCGAATAAGAAAGCAAAGAAGCGGTTATAGATTTTTTTATAATAAACATATTCGCCACCGGTATCTGCCAAGAGACCTGCCACTTCAGCATTGCTCAATGCACCAAATAAAGTAATGATTCCGCCAAGCAACCAGGCGAAAAGCACCCAACCAGAGGAATTAAGCTGATCGGCCATAGGTGCTACTTTTTTGTAGACGCCTGAACCAATGATATTCGCAATAGTGATGACGACTACATAACGAAGCCCAAGAGAACGAATAAGTGATTTAGTTGAATTCATAATATTGGTATATTGAAAAGGGAAAGTAGCAGCGCGTTATTATTTTTTGACCCTGGACCACAACATGCGAATGATCAATGGCAGCGCTGAAACAAAAATAATTCCAAGCACTATCCATTCAAGGTCATTCGTAAGATCATAATTGAATTCTTTCAGGAGGATCTGATGTAGATAGCGTCCGGCAAGCATCATCATAAAAACCCAAGCGCATGCACTGATGGCTGAGATCAGGGTAAATTTTCTTTTATCCATATGAACGATGCCCGCCACGATGGGTGCAAATGTCCGAATGAAAGGAAGAAATCTAGCCATGAAAATCGCCCCGTTTCCATGGTCTTCATAGAACAGTTTTGCCTGTTGGAGGTATCGCTGTTTGAAATACCATCGGTCTTTCCAGGTATACATTGCAGGACCTATTTTTCTCCCAAACCAATAGCCTACTTCATTTCCCAAAACAGCGAATAAAGAAACTAACAGCATGATAAGCACTAACGGGACATTAAAAAATCCCCTGACAAGGTTTTCCCACGCAACACCTGCCACGAAAAGAAGGGAATCGCCAGGGAGAAAAAAGCCCATGAATAATCCGGTCTCCGCAAAAACAATGAGCAAAATGATCCATACCCCGCCATGTTCAATATACCATTGTGGCTGAAGTAAGGAATGCCAGGTAAAATCTTCGAAAAGGAACATCAGTCAGTTGTATGATTGGCTAAGATGGAAAAATTCCATCACATTGGTTTCGTCTTTTTTCCAATAAAAGGAATTATGTCCAAAACCTATAAGGGCTGAATGGAATTTCAAAAAGCAAAAATGCAATACCCTGAAAGAAAACTGATTATTGTTTTACAAATTTTGTAACTGAATAACCGGGATGAACCATTGATTTCATTTCCAAAAAATAAATACCTTCCGGAAGATTAGAAATATCAATGTTGCCATGGTCGGCATTTTCATTTAACATGATCTGGCCAAGCAGGGAATAGATGGTGACATGTACGTTTGATTCTTCACCTAAAATCCAGAGTAAATTGCTTGCAGGATTTGGAAAAACGCTCCCCTTTTTTTCCTGTGGACGCTTTGTATTCAAAACAAGATCGCCAAACAACCAATCATATGCTGCCGGATATTCCCTTGCCCAAAACCATTCGCTATGAGCTCCATCCAACCGGGACAGGAATTCCATTTCATCATCATTTTCTCCTGCGGCTTCGAGGGTGTCATGAACTGCCTGCATATCTGAGATCATCGTCGCACTCTCATTCGTACCGGCCACAAAATAAATACGCAGTTGCTGATGAATTCCAGTATGTGTGATATGCTGATAAATGGAATCGCTAAACCAAAAGGCGGGTGAAAAAATTCCAACTTTACTGAAGACATCCTGGTATTCGACGGCGGCGAACATCGAAATATTTGCGCCAAGCGAACTTCCACCAACGCCGGTGTATTCACGCTCAGGTCTTGTGCGGAACAAGCTATCAATATGAGGTTTCAGCGTATTGACAAGAAAAGAAGCATATGCTTCTCCATGGCCGCCTCCATATGTTGGATTGTACCAAGGTGTGTATTCATCAATTCGATCGCCGCCCCCATTGTCGATACCCACTACAATAGCTCCGTAATTCCCGTTGTCAAATAACGTGTTCATGGATTCATCAATCTTCCATTCTCCTGCAAAGGCATAATAGGTATCAAAAAGATTTTGTCCATCCTGCATGTATAGGACGGGATAGCGTTTTGTGGATGTTTGATAATCTGGCGGCAGATAAATCCAAATACGTCGATGTCTGTTTAATTGAGGGATGTAATAGTTTTCATCGAGGATTTGCACATTTGCTGTGGCTGTATGCGTTTCGCCAGTGACACCTTCCCATCCTTCTATCGTTACATCAGTTGACTTGACTCCGCCAGTATAATCATATGTTCTGTTAGGTCTGAACATACCTGTGGAATTTCCTTCAACTTTGGCCCAGCTGCCTTGCGTGAACTTATATTCAAGAACGCCTGGTGCAGGAGAAAAAGTAATTGACCAGGTTCCATCATGATGATTGGTCAACAGATAGGCAAGATTTCCCGGATTCCAATTATTAAATGAGCCGGCTATAAAAATGCTGTCGACCGGTGGGATGGACGCAGGAATAGAGGTTATAGTAATGGTTAATTGAGAAAGTGCATTTCCTGTTGCTATTAAAATTATGAGACAAAGTAAAAGAATGTCTTTTAGCAACCGTTTTTTGATGTTTATGATCATACGTCAAATTTACTTTAATCAACCCGATACAGGATATTTATTTAGAACCTAAGCGGACAAATTATGTTAACAATAACGGCTCATGGATGTGCCACTTATCAATAGTTTCAAAAAGTAATGAATCATGGAAAATCAAAAGAAAAATAGCGGAAATAAAAAGGTTTCCGATGAAGGCAATAAAAACCTTCCCGCAAAGATTAAAAAATCGGATGCATATCAACGAAATGTGACTCATGATCCTACTACACCATTGCAGGTTAGTTCTTCAGATGCTTACCAGCGAAATGAAACGCATGATCCCTCTGCCGAAGGACATGTTCAGACTTCGGATGCTTATGAACGAAATATGGATACTGAATTGGATGGGGTGCGTGTTGAAAATGATAATGAGCAGGAATACCAACAATAAATATTCCTTCATTATATTCCTAAGGGCGTATACTTTATCATCAACAAAGGAATAAAAATGCAATCCATCAGGAATTGATAATAGGTCAATGCCTTTGTTTCTAAAATTTCATCGGCTTACTATTTGGCCCCAAATATTCCTAATCGTAGAATTAGAAGAGCTTCCATTATTTTCTTTGAGTTTAATTACTCCTGTTGTTGGATTGGGATAAAAAATGATTTCCAGCAATAAAAAAAGGCCCTCAGTAAAAACTGATAGCCTTTCCAACAATTTAGGGCGGCGTGGTCTACCCGCGATTAATTTTATTCTGATGGCAAGTTAGTACTATTCAGATAATTAAGTACTATTCAGATAATTACCAAAAAAAAATGGTTTAACAAGAATTCTTCCTTGCTAAACCATTCATAGTAGTATTTAAAGCTAAGCTAAGGATTATGACATCCTTGAAGAAGCGGGTCTGATGAGTCTGCTTCGATAGCCTCCAGACGATTTTCTTTGCATTGGCGTCTGTTGTTTTGGTTCCAAATCGCTCTGGCTTGCGGCCATGGCATATGGGTGATCTGTTACTACAGGAACACTCTTGCCGATCAGCTTTTGGATATCCTTAAGCAATGGCTTTTCTTCAAAATCACAGAAAGAAATCGCGCGTCCGTTTGCTCCGGCCCTTCCTGTACGACCAATACGGTGCACATAGGTTTCAGGAACATGTGGAAGTTCAAAATTGACCACGTGACTAAGGTCATCAATATCAATGCCTCGTGCAGCGATGTCGGTGGCTACGAGAACACGGGTATGTTGATTCTTGAAATTCTTCAAAGCAGCCTGGCGGGCATTTTGGGATTTATTACCGTGGATGGCCTCAGTTTTGATGCCTGCGCGATTGAGGTCCCTGGCTAATTTATCAGCACCGTGTTTCGTACGGGTGAAGACGAGAGCTGTTTTGATTTCAGGTCCGTTCAGCAGGTATCTCAACAGTAAAGTTTTATTTGGCTTCTCTGTGAAATAGACAGATTGTTGAATTGTCTCTGCCGTAGAAGAGACCGGAGTCACTTCGACCGTAACAGGATTTTTCAGAATGCTTTTTGCCAATTGGTTGATTTCAGGTGGCATTGTAGCGGAGAAAAATAATGTCTGGCGTTCGGTAGGCAATTTTGAAATGATCCTTTTTACATCATGGACGAAACCCATGTCGAGCATTCTGTCAGCTTCATCGAGTACGAAGAATTTGACATCGCGCAGGGAGACGTGGCCTTGTTGCATAAGGTCGAGGAGTCGGCCTGGTGTTGCGACCAGGATATCCACTCCACGACGGAGGCTATTGACTGAACTTACCTGAGAGACTCCGCCGAACACCACCAGGTGGCGCAGGTTGAGGAATCTTCCGTAGGCTTTGAAGCTTTCTTCGATCTGGATAGCAAGCTCCCTGGTGGGGGTGAGGATGAGGGCGCGAATTGGCCGGCGTCCTTGTGGATTAGCTTGTTGCTCGAGATGAAGGAGCTGTAAAAGAGGTATTGCAAAAGCAGCGGTCTTTCCCGTACCTGTTTGGGCGCAACCCCTGAGGTCTTTGCCTTCGAGGATGGGGGGAATGGATTGCTGCTGAATAGGAGTGGGTATGGTGTACCCTTCATGGATTAATGCTTTGAGCATTGGCTCAATGAGCTGTAGGTTGTTAAAAGACACTAGTTAAAATTTTGATTAAAAAATGTGGTAAGGCTATCAAATTGAGAATTGATACTTTACCTGCCTTACGTTAAGCTACCACGACTTGGAGCTGGATAAAACTCATCAGTAACTGAGAGAGCACTAACATACAAGACCGCAAATATACGGGAAAAATCCAGAATAAACAGTAAATCAATTAATTATGTGTTAAGAAAGACTGATAGGTTATGGGGTTATGGGGGGTGTGGGTTGTCTCAAATCAAATCTCAATCAAATCCAAAATCTAATTATCTCATTTGATCTCATAAGCCCTCAATGGCCCATTATTATTACTCAAAAGATATACATCCTGTCCGGTAGCCAATTTGATTTTCTGAATATCACGACTGTCATCGATGCGAAGTTGATGATCAACAAATATTGTTTTGCAAATAAAATTTCCCTTGCCGTCACCAAAACAAATCCCGGGATAAAGACCATCATACCTCGCCGTCTCCACTTCAGTTGGAAAATGATTACCCGCGTAAATGAAATCGGGATTCCCATCCTTGTTCACATCATCCGCATAAAAGGCTTTTACCGGACCGGTCTGGCACAATGACGGCAATTTTTTTACAGTAAAATTTCCATCGCCTTCATTGACCAGAAGGATGCTCGACAATGTGGAAAGTTTGTCATGCGTGCTATTCTGTAACATGTCAGGAGAGAAGATATCAGTGAAGCTAGCTTTGGCATAACTCTCATAAGTAGGAAATTTATTCAGTATAAAAGGTAACTCCTGGGAAGTACATTCCCTGCCACGCACAGGAAGCACCTTATCTTGCTTTGTCGTAGCAAGCACCACATCAAACTTTCCATTCTGATCAAAATCATTTCCGTATACCTCGAGCTTCGTCTCTAAGGCGCCACCAAATTTATTATTCCAGCCAAGGTTACCCAGCAAAAAGTCTGTATCTCCATCTTTATCAAAATCTCCTTTTTCAATGGTCCACCATAAGCCGGCACCCGCTACAGTGAGAGGTCTTGCAGTAAAACCTTTTACTCCATTATTAAGCAAAACGGTCGGCGTCATCCACTCTCCTACTACTATCAGATCAATATCTCCATCTTTATCAATGTCATCCTGCACAGCACCCGTCACCATTCCAAATTTGTCCAGGAAAGGTGCAAGTAATTTAGTTTTATCTGTGAAGTGGCCTTTTTGATTTATCAAAATCTTTGATGATGCAGGCAATGGATATTTTCCACCTACTAGTCTTCCTCCAATAAAAAGATCACTGTCCTTGTCTCCATCAGCATCAAATGGTACTACACATTGGCCATTGATCGTGAAACCGGATAAACCATCATTCGCAGATTTTGTAAAATGACCTTTTCCATCATTGATATACATCCTGTCATGAAGCAA
>JBDUDG010000380.1:0-3497 GCA_040003045.1 Saprospiraceae bacterium
GAAAAAAATGATACAGCAGGTGGTCGGGCTCGTCAATTAAAAGAAGATGGGTTCACCTTCGACATGGGTCCAAGTTTTTATTGGATGCCTGATGTCTTCGAAAGATATTTTGCACAGTTCGGAAAAAATATCAAAGACTATTATACGCTTCATCGTTTGGATCCATCCTATCGTATTTACTGGGACGATGGTCATACCGATATGCCTGCCAATTACGAAGAACTCAAAAAAGTTTTTGAATCACTCGAACCTGGCAGCGCTGCCAAAATGGAAGAATATTTAAAAGGCGCTGCCTATAAATACGAAGTCGGCATCAATAGACTCGTATATAAACCCGGCAGGTCTATTATGGAATTCATGGATTGGGAAACCATTAGTGGTGTTTTTAAACTACAGGTCTTTTCTTCCATTAAAAAACATATTGCACAATATTTCAAACATCCTAAACTCCGGCGGATGATGGAATTCCCGGTTCTCTTTCTCGGTGCATTGCCAGAAGACACACCGGCATTGTATAGCCTGATGAATTATGCCGATATAAAAGGAGGAACCTGGTATCCGGAAGGCGGTATGTATGCCGTGGTGGAAGGAATGTATAAACTGGCTCTTGAACTCGGTGTAAAATTTCAATTTGATGAAGCGGTGACTGGTATTACTATCCAAAAAGGTAAAGCCCGTGGAGTTACGACGAATAAGAATATATATGAAGCGGATGTGGTGATCAGTGGCGCTGATTATCATTTTACAGAAACAAAACTATTGCCTGAACAATTCAAAAGTTATTCAACTTCATTCTGGGAAAAAAGAGTAATGGCTCCATCCTGTTTAATGTATTATGTCGGACTAAATAAAAAACTAAAACAAACAATACATCATTCCTTATTCTTTGATGTTCCCTTTGATCAGCACGGTCATGAGATTTATAAGGATCCTAAATGGCCATCCGAACCTTTGTTCTATGTCAGTGTTTCTTCATTGACAGATGAATCAGTGGCGCCAATAGGTTGTGAGAATCTCGTCTTCCTCGTGCCGGTAGCATCAGGACTGGAGAATGACACCGAAGCATTAAGGGATAATTATTTTAGGCTTATTGCAAAACGATTGGAGAAGCATATTGGTGAATCCATATTAGATGCGATCGTGTATAAGAAAACCTATTCCGTCAGCAATTTCGTACATGATTATAATTCGTTCCGCGGAAATGCTTATGGTCTCGCTAATACACTCCGGCAAACAGCCATATTTCGACCGGCCTGCCAGAGTAAAAAGGTGAGCAACCTGTTTTATACAGGACAATTAACAGTTCCGGGTCCAGGTGTTCCACCATGCCTGATTAGCGGCGAAGTTGTGGCTAAACAAGTAGTGAAAATATTCGGATAATTTGTTTATTTTAGAAAGTAGTGATTAAATTATTTCATACCACCAGTCAGCATTGCAGTCGTATCGTAACAGAGAATTACAGTACTTCTTTTTCTTCGGCTATACGCCTGTTGCATCGGGATTTGCGGGCGCCGATCTTCAATATTTATGGTTTTGTAAGGTTCGCAGATGAAATAGTGGATACTTTTCATGATTATGATAAATATTTTCTGTTAGAACAATTTCGAAAAGAAACATACGATGCTATTGAACGGGGGATCAGCCTCAATCCCGTATTGAATAGTTTCCAGCTAACAGTGAACGAATATAATATTGATCGTAAACTGATCGATGCTTTTTTTCATAGTATGGAACTTGATCTTTCCCAGACAAAATATAATAAGGAGGGTTATGCCGAATACGTGTACGGATCAGCAGAAGTGGTTGGGTTGATGTGTCTCTATGTTTTTTGTGAAGGAAAAAAAGAATTGCATGAGAAACTAGAATTATCCGCAAGAGCCTTGGGTGCAGCATTTCAAAAAGTAAATTTTCTCCGCGACATAAAAGCGGATTACAATGGCTTGTCAAGAATCTATTTTCCGGGTTGTGATTTCAATGACTTCAAGGAATGTGATAAAAGAATAATTGAAGAAGATATCCATACCGATTTCAGGAACGCCTATTATGGCATTTTAAAACTTCCGCTTAAAGCAAGATTTGGCGTCTATGTAGCTTATAAATACTACCTGTCATTATTTAAAAAGATAAAAAGCATGGAGCCTGCCAGGGTGTTGGAAGAAAGGATCCGGATCCCTAATTATCGCAAAGCGATGATCATCTTCAGGGCCGGTGTAAAAAACCAGCTAAGGCTTATTTAAAATATGGAATTGACAGAAGTAATATTGGTGGATGCCAAGGACCAGGCTATCGGCAGCCGTGATAAAATGGAAGCGCATGAACTGGGTCTGTTACATCGTGCTTTCAGCATTTTTATTTTTAATACAAAAGGAGAAATGTTGCTGCAGCAAAGAGCAATGAATAAATATCATAGCGGCGGTTTATGGACCAATGCCTGTTGTAGTCATCCTTTGCCACAGGAAGAAACACCGGCAGCAGCACAACGAAGATTAAAAGAGGAATTGGGTTTTAGTACGCCGATCAAAAAAGTATTTGACTTTGTTTATAAAGCAGAATTTGATAATGGTCTTATAGAATATGAATTCGATCATGTGTTTACGGGCGAATACGATGGCCCGATCAATTTTAACAAAGAAGAAGTGAAGGATTTTTGTTACAGGAACGTAAGTGAGATCGGGCAGGATCTTCAATCGCATCCGCAAAAATACACAGCTTGGTTTCATGTAGCTTTCCCCAAAATAGAAGAATGGTGGTCCCGCCAATACAAGGACAAAGTGGTGTAAACAGTTTAATTTTGCAGGGCATGATGATCATTTATTATATACTTGTGTTAACAGGAACATTTCTTTTGATGGAAGGAGTGACCTGGTGTACACATCGTTTTGTCATGCATGGACTCCTTTGGTTCCTTCATCGTGATCATCACCAGGTAGAACCAGGTTTTTTTGAAAAAAACGATACCTTCTTTATCATCTTTGCGATCCCGAGTATGCTGCTGATCTATTTTGGAACTTATGATCATGCCTGGTGGATGCAGGCCATTGGTTTCGGGATCATGGCGTATGGTTTTGCATATTTCATGGTGCATGATGTGATCATTCATCAGCGTTTTAAATGGTTTACCCGGAGTAACAGTACATATGTAAGAGCTATTCGCTGGGCACATAAGATGCATCATAAACACCTGAACAAACACCAGGGAGAAAGTTTCGGAATGTTATATGTTCATAAAAAATACTGGGAAAAGATCCGTCGCGATAAAAAACTGATGGCGGGTAACAAGAAAGTAGCGTATGCACCTGAAGTAGAATAATTGATTGCACAGGTCTTATCTTCAATCATCAATCTTCAATCATCGATCTTCAATCACTAAAATATGATTATATCATTGCAGGCACCGGTTGCGCCGGTTTAAGTCTGGCCGTGCACATGATCCATTCCGGGAAATTTGAAAACAAGCGCATCCTGCTGGTCGATAAAGAAGATAAACAAAAGAATGA
>JBDUDG010000381.1:0-3494 GCA_040003045.1 Saprospiraceae bacterium
CACATGTCGCAAGCAATTTACCTGTCCGACACAAACCTGTCTGAACTTCATCTGCAATCAAAAGCACATTCTTCTCTTTGCAGATTTTTTGGAGATAAGACAGATAATCATCTGAAGGAACCACTACCCCAGCTTCACCCTGAATAGGCTCTACCAAGATTCCTGCTACATTCGGATCGTCTAATGCTTCAGCAACAGCTTCTGTGTCATCATAATTGATGATCACATACCCTGGCATATAAGGTCCAAAATCACCAGTGCTGGAAGGATCCGTGGATGCAGAGATGACACCAAGAGTCCGACCATGAAAATTACCTGAAACAAAAACAATCTTCGCTTCCTGTGAAGCAATGCCCTTTTTTAAGTAAGCCCATTTTCGGCATAGCTTGATGGCAGTTTCAACAGCCTCAACACCTGAATTGGCCATCAATACTTTTTCATAAGCAAAATATTTCGTGATGTATTTTTCGAAAGGACCCAATTGATCATTGTAAAATGCTCTTGAGGTCAGTGTCAACTGGTCTGCCTGTGCCTTTAAAGCATCAGTGATCCTTGGATGACAATGGCCCTGATTAACTGCACTATAAGCGGATAAGAAATCATAATACCGCCTACCTTCCACATCCCAGACGAAAACCCCTTCACCTCTTTTCAATACTACAGGCAAAGGATGATAATTATGAGCGCCATGTTGGTTTTCAAGATCCATGAAAACCTTTGACTGATTCAATGTGGTAGTCGACATTCCTGTAAATTGTTTAGGTACCCAAATTTATGACTTTTCAGCCACGTTCTCCACTCCATTTTAACGAAACTACCAGACGTTAAGTGTCAAAATGGCAGATTTTCCTTATCTTTGCAACCCTTTTCAAAGGTATGAACCCAGCAGAAACCATAGAAAAAATCATCGAAGAAACCCGACAGGGTGAAGCATACTATTCTGCTGATGTTGAGTATATTAACACTGCTGACCTAAAGCGATTTTACATAGAGAGCTATGGCTGCGCCATGAATTTCAGCGATAGCGAAATCGTTGCTTCTATTCTCTCAGGCTGTTCCTATTCTTCCACCAAGGATATTGATCAGGCAGATCTCATACTACTAAACACCTGTTCAATCCGCGAAAAAGCAGAAGACACCATTCGACAACGGCTTAAAACAATCAACAAAGTCAAGTTAAGGAAACCTGAGATCATGGTAGGCATACTGGGATGCATGGCCGAACGTCTTAAACAAAAACTTCTCGAAGAAGAAAAACTTGTGGACCTGGTAGTCGGACCTGATGCGTACAGAGATTTACCAAGCCTACTCCTTAAGGTTGAGGACGGAGAAAAAGGGATCAACACATATCTCTCCCGCGAAGAAACCTATGCAGATATCAGTCCAATAAGACTGGAGAGCAATGGCGTCACAGCCCTGATATCCATCATGCGAGGCTGTGATAATATGTGCTCATTTTGTGTGGTTCCGTTCACGAGAGGTCGCGAAAGATCAAGAGATCCATTCACCATCGTAGCAGAGGCTACTCATCTTTTTGAAAAAGGTTATCGTGAAGTCACATTGTTGGGGCAAAATGTCGATTCCTACAAATGGGAACACCCGGAAACGCGACAGCATTTTTCGTTTGCAAACCTGCTGGAACATGTTGCTTTGGTTCATCCGGAACTTCGTATCCGTTTCAGTACATCACATCCCAAGGATATGACAGACGCTGTGCTTCATGTCATGTCGCGTTATGAAAATATTTGCGATTACATTCATCTTCCCGTTCAATCTGGCAGTTCAAGGATACTTTCATTGATGAACAGGACCTATGATCGTGAGTGGTACATGAATCGTATCATGGCGATCCGAACTATTGTTCCTGAATGCTCAATTTCTTCAGACATTATTTCCGGTTTTTGTTCTGAAACTGATGAAGATCACCACGATACTTTATCGATGATGTCCTGGGCTGACTATAGCATGAGCTACATGTTCAAATATTCAGAACGCCCGGGGACACTTGCTGCGAGGAAGTATGAAGACGATATAAGCGAAGAAATTAAAAGTATCCGCCTGAGCGAAATCGTCGCTCGTCAAAATGAAATTTCAAGGACACACAATGCAAGGGATGTTGGAAAAATATTCAAGGTTTTGATTGAAGGAAATTCAAAGAAGTCCCCGGACGAATTTAAAGGCCGTTCCTCCCAGAACAAAATGGTGGTCTTTGCAAAAGAGAATGGTTTTAAACCAGGTGACTATGTAAATGTTTACATCGAATCCACCACGAGTGCAACCTTAAAAGGTCGCATTGTAAAGTCCTAATCATTTTTCCAGATGAGTGATGCTGCTTCTCTTAAACAAAGATTTGGTCTTGTAGGCAGATCCCCTCTATTTGACAGAGCGTTGAATACTGCTGCAAGAGTGGCCGGCACGGAGCTCACTGTACTGATCACCGGAGAAAGCGGTGTAGGTAAAGAAGTCTTCAGTCAGATCATTCATGCTTTAAGTCCACGCAAGCATAACAAATTCATTGCTGTCAATTGTGGCGCCATTCCGCAAGGAACAATTAATTCAGAATTATTCGGTCACGAAAAGGGAGCATTTACAGGGGCCATAGCTGATCGCAAAGGTTATTTCGAATCTGTAGATGGCGGAACTATTTTCCTGGATGAAATCGGTGAAATGCCCTTGGATACTCAGTCGTATCTCTTGCGGGTACTCGAATCCGGCGAATTCCTTCGTGTAGGTTCATCGCAGGTGCAGAAAACCGATGTACGTGTTATAGCAGCAAGCAATGTTGATCTGACCGAAAGGATCCACCAGGGAAAATTCCGGGATGATCTTTATTACAGGTTGAACACAGTCCCCATTCACATCCCAAGCCTGAAGGAAAGACCCGAAGACATCAATATTCTCATCAGACGTTTTGCTGTTGATTTTGCGGAAACTTATCATACCGAATCTATCCGCTTCGATGACCAGGCAAAGAATATTCTTTTGAAATATTCATGGCCAGGCAATATCCGCCAGCTGAAAAACCTTATAGAACAATTCAGCGTCCTTTCTGAAGACAAACAAATAAGTGCAGAAGATTTATTGCAAATCGCACCACATCTTGCCAAAACTAATCTTCCCGCATTATCCCGAGGAGCAGGAGAAGGATTTCAGGAAAGAGAAATTTTATACAAACTTCTCTTCGACATGAAAGGCGATATGCATGATCTCAAACAATTAGTTTTTGAGCTCATTCGCAGAAATAATCTTCGCGTGCCGGAATCTGTAAATTTCAGAAATGTACAGCAAACATCAGGCACCCCGGAATTCGTTCAATCCGAACCCTGGCCACCTGCATTGAATGATGCATATATAAAAAACCAGCCACAGGAGCGACCATCTCTAGTCATCGATGATAAGAAATATGACAATGGCGAACTGGTTGACGAAAGCCTTGCACTGGAGGATATGGAAAAAGACATGATCAAAAAATCACTCAAACGGCACGGAGGCAG
>JBDUDG010000382.1:0-3490 GCA_040003045.1 Saprospiraceae bacterium
AATGTTGATCTTCGTTACTCAAATCGTATCACTGAAGCAAGCGATTCTTACTTCACCACGAAAGCCAAATCCTTTTCCATCAGGCTGTCTCATAACCAGGATCCAAAATCAAATCCATACCAGACTATTGGTGGAAGTATCAATATTCAGACGAATGATTACCAGTCACTCAATCACAATGATGCTGCGAGTGCATTGACCAATACCTATACTTCCAATTTTAATTACGCACGTATTTTTCCAGGGAAGCCGTATACATTAACTGCCGCATTTAATCATAGTCAGAATACAAGATCTCATCTTGTGACGATCAATGCACCGGATTTAAATTTCCGCCTCAATCGAATTTATCCATTTAAGAATAAAAAAAGACTGGGCCCTGAGCAATGGTATGAAAAAATTGCATTCCAATATTCCGGAGCTGCGAGATCACAAATTGTTGGAACAGATACAACCCTTTTCGATAAAGCCACGTGGCAAAATGCTCAATGGGGAGCTCAGCATAAAGCCAGTGCCAATATTAATTTTAATGTACTGAAGTATTTCAACCTTACTCCTTCGATCGATTATGGGGAAACATGGTTTTTCAAAACGATTGACAGGGATTTCAGATTTGATCCAGTTGATACAAACTTTGTAAAACTTGATACCGTATATTTTCCGGATAATTCTGGATACATTCTTCAGCCGGATACTATCAGGTATGGTATAGTTGATGAAAAATTAAAGCCTGGTTTTCAGGCATTCCGAACAATGTCGGCCAGCATCAATATGAACACGCAGCTTTTTGGATTGATTCAATTTAAAAAAGGCTGGCTTCGCGGCATCAGGCATGTCATCAAACCAAGTATTGGTTTTTCATACACACCCAAATCGCCGGGAAATTATTATCAAAATGTTCAGAAGAGTATTGTTGATGATTCCCTGTATCAATTCAGCAGATTTCAAAGTTTCCAGTCGCAGGGATTACTTTATTCAGCATCACCAGTCAATACCGACCAGGCCAATGTCAATTACTCCATCAACAATTTATTTGAAGCAAAATATTTTAGCAGGAAAGACAGCATTGAAAAAAAATTAAAGCTCTTTGATAATATCGCTGTCTCCGGAAGCATCAATCTGGCAGCGAAACAATTTAAATTCAGTCCGCTAATTATCAGTGGCAATACACGATTTTTCAAGGGCATCACTACGATGACCGTTACTGCATCATATTCTTTCTATGGCCGGATTGATAATTTTCATCTTAACCCAATTCCCTATATCGATTCAGATAGAAAATTATTGCGTTTTGAAAACCTGAGGCTTCGTTTTTCAAGTCACATCACTTTCAAGCAGATCCTTGATTTATTCAATAAAGGTGAAGCACAGCCATCAGCTCCTCGTTCAGGTCCTGCTCCGGTCACTCCGACCAATAAGTTGCCGGTAAAAGGTGAGAAATTTCTAAATCTCCTGAGCACATTCTCCGTCAATCATGAACTGGGTATAGCACGTGTATGGATGCCGGGTCGTGATTCTACCATCATCACAACAAATAGTATCAATATGGTCGGAAGTATGCAAATCACACCTAACTGGTCGATACAATTTGGAAATATAGGTTATGATTTTAATTCCAAACAATTGACTTATCCGGATATTGGATTGGCGAGGGATCTTCATTGCTGGCAGATGTCATTTAGCTTCCAACCGACACGTGGTACATACTCTTTTCATCTGGGTGTGAAGCCCGGATCTTTCGATTTTTTAAAATTTCCTTATAACAAAGGCACACAGGATTCATTTGGTTTCTGATGAGGTACCGGCTTTTTCCATTAATTTTGGTTTCAATATGATTTTGCGTATTGCCATATTCATCTTTTTTGCAATGCCTGCCACGTTTTCTTTTTCACAGAAGACATGGTGTCATGCATTTAATGCACTAAAGACAAAAGAAGACAGCGCGAAATACAATTTATTCCTGGAGAAAGTGCGTGATCAACAATTGCACCCAATATTTCACTCTCGTTCCGAAATATGGTATCAGGTCGTAGTGCACATTGTAGTGCGTGAATCTTCGACGTTCATTTCGAATACACAGATCATCCAGCAGATCGATGTGCTCAATGAAGATTTCGCAGGCAAGGGCGAGAATATTGCAAATCTTGAAAATGAATTCACCTCACTTATTGCTGACACTGGAATAAGGTTCTGTCTGGCTAAAACCGATCCCGACGGAAAGCCGACAGATGGGATTACTTATAAATTCACTGACAAACATGATATTGCTTTGCAAACAGGAGTCGGTGGAAGAAGTGTAATTCACTTTGATTTGTTAGGTGGTAAAACAGGTTGGGATCCTGCCCGGTATATCAATATTTGGGTTGGTGAATATGGAAGCTATTTAGGATCTGCCTATTTCCCGGGCATGGCACCTTATCCTGAAGAAATAGGTGTGGTGATAGATCCTCGTTCCTTCGGTTCACTCGGTGATGCAGCAGAGCATACCTTTTACGACCGGGGCCATACTCTGACACATGAGATGGGTCATTTTTTTGGGTTAAAACATATCTGGGGTGATGACGAACATAATTGTAATGACAGCGATGAAGTTGATGACACGCCAAACCAGGATGGACCTTATTTTGATTGCCCTGATGGAATACAGATGTCATGTGGTGTGAGTAATATGTATCAGAATTTTATGGATCTCACAGACGATCGTTGTCTTGCTGCTTTTACCTCGGGCCAGTCTGATCGGATGCATGCTTCAATTAATGCTTTCTATCCTAATCTGGCAGCTAGTCCTTGTCATGAGGAGATTGTTCCTTTTCAAAAATGGTATGACGAATTGATCTGGGCCTTTGATCGCAATTCATCACTATATGTAATTTATCATCCCGAGGGTTTTTCGGGAGCGTTAAAAATTGAAGTTTATTCGAATGATGGACGTCTGATGATAAAAGATACCTGGGATGACAGTCAGACTTATTTGCTTGATTTGAATTCGTTTGCCCATGGAATTTATTTCGTCCGCATATCTAATGGGACGGATGATAGTGTGAGGAAAGTGGTCACGTATTAAAAATGAAGAGTGAAGAGTGAAAAGTGAAGAATAAAGTGTGAGTCGTGAAACGTTAGGCGTGAGTGAAAATGAAGTGTGAAAAATAATTTTTTCCAACCGCAGCTCACCAACTGCGATAGCCGAAACGAAAGCTTTTCTTAGTAAAGAATAAATTCGTGTTAATTCGTGAAATTCGTGGCTAAACAATGCAAAATGACTCTTAGAGTATACCTTTCAATATGTTGGAAATGAAACTCTGGAAGTATATTCGCAGTCAGAGACACTCTCATGTCGGACTCACATCTCACGCTTCACGCTGCATCCTCTTCTTATGAAATACAATCTAATATTTGCAATTACATTCATCTTTGCCGTCATCGCGTGCAAATCATCAAAAATAATTTCAATGCCTGAATCAGATATTCCCGGTATCAAATCATGGATCCT
>JBDUDG010000383.1:0-3479 GCA_040003045.1 Saprospiraceae bacterium
ACGCATGATGATCTCAATGATGTCATCAAACCATTTCTGATCAAAGGCCAGGTAGCAGGCACTGCAATGCAGATCAATGCGAAGAATGCGATTCAAAAGTTTTTTATTCAAAAAGGATTCCTGGATGCTACTGTACAGGTCAATGAAGAACCTGCTTCAGAACGCGCAAATGCGGTGAATCTCATATTTGATATCGATACAAAGGAACGCGTCAAAATCGCTCACATTACTTTCGTGGGCAATAAGGAAGTAAAGGACAAAAAGCTGCGAAAGCTTTTGAAAAAAACAAAAACGAAATCAGCGTTGCTTAAAAAATCAAAATATGTAGAGACTGATTTTGAAAATGACAAACAGGCCATTATTGATCATTATCATACGCTTGGATACAGAGATGCTCAGATCAATAATGATTCCATCTGGAGGAATGCAGATGGGCAACTTGAAATGCAGATGACGGTGGATGAAGGAGATAAATATTATTTCGGCGATATTACATGGAAAGGAAATACGATTCATGATGGTGATGCACTGGGGAAAATATTAGGTATTCGCAAAGGGGAAGTGTATAATGAAAAATTACTTGATTCACGTTTGCGCTTTAGCATTGACGGGAGAGATGTGAGCAGTATATATCTTGATGACGGGTATTTGTTTTTTACAGTTGATCCTACTGAAGTTTCTGTGCTCAATGATACCATCAATCTCGAGATGAGGATCTTCGAAGGCCCACAGGCTACAATTGATAAAGTGATCATAAAAGGAAATACCAGGACGCACGAACATGTCATCCGCAGAGAGCTAAGAACTCAGCCAGGACAAAAATTCAGCCGTTCGGATATCATTCGCTCACAGCGTCAGATCATCGCACTGGGCTATTTTAATCCCGAAAAATTAGGCATTGAAACACCGGTAGATCAGACTAAAGGAACTGTTGATATCATATATGAAGTAGAAGAGCGTCCATCGGATCAATTAGAGTTGAGTGCAGGTTGGGGAGGCTTTGGAACGAGTAAAGTGATTGGCACACTAGGGGTGACGTTCAATAACTTTTCGCTCAGAAATATTTTCAACAAAGAAGCCTGGAGTCCATTGCCACAGGGTGATGGGCAGAAACTTTCTTTACGTGCACAGACTAATGGAGATTTCTTCCAGTCGTATAATTTTTCATTTACTGAACCTTGGCTTGGAGGAAAACGGCCGAATTCTTTTACGGTCGGCGGTGTACTTACAAAATTCAACCAGGAATATTTCCAGGGTGGTCGTCTTGCTATCGGACGTGCATTCATTGGTCTTGGTTCAAGATTAAAATGGCCTGATGATAATTTTGTGTCCAACACCACACTCAATCTTGAATATCTTAATCTTGTTGATTATTCTACGGGAGACTTTCGTGACCCTCACGGTAACCTGATCAACAATGGTTTCTTCAATAATTTTTCAATTCAACAAACCATTGCCAGGACTACGATCAACGAGCCTACATTTCCAAGATCAGGATCTTCCATCAGTCTGACTATTCAGGCGACACTTCCTTATACTACATTGTTCGGGCGAAAATTTAATCCGCTAGACAATCAAAGTACCTATCGCTTTGTAGAATATCATAAATGGAGATTGGATGCTGAATGGTATACACCTGTTGTGGGTAAGCTTGTCTTGAAGACAGCTGCCAAGATGGGTTATCTCGGTTATTATAATAAACATATCGGCCCACCGCCCTTCGAGCGATTTGAGGTCGGAGGTGACGGTTTGAGCAATCAGCAATTTGGTATCACCGGAAAGGATATTATATCCATGCGCGGATACGAAGTGGAAGATATTACGGCCAATGCATCAGGAGGAGCAACTGTATTTAATAAATTCACTGCCGAGCTGCGCTATCCGCTTTCTCTGAACCCCAGCTCCACGATCTTTGGTTTATTATTCCTTGAAGGAGGTAATGCATGGAAGACTTTTAATGAGTACAATCCATTTGATCTCAAGAGAAGTGCCGGTGTTGGTGTGCGAGCGTACTTGCCGATGTTTGGATTGCTTGGTTTTGATTTTGGATATGGATGGGACAATCAAACCAAAATTGATGCAGGTGCAAAGTGGACTGAGTTTGGCAACTTCAATATCATCCTTGGATTTGAACCAGATTGATGGCCCGTAGAATTTTCTATTATTCCATATCAGTTATTCTGCTAGGCTCATTAGTGTCGTGTGCATCCTTTTCCGGGAGCCGTTTATCAACGCAAATTCCTGTTGCTCCTGATTATTCGCTAAAGCAAAACTGGGCATCCCTGCCTACTGAAAAGGATAGCGCAGATGTGATCCCTATTTCAAGCTGGAATGATGTGCAATCAACTTCGCAGGCCGATGTATTCTTTATTCATCCGACTACATACGTAGGAAAGGTGCGGAACCATCAGCTGAATGCAGATCTGGCAGATAAAAAATTGAACCTGGCCACGGATAAATCGACAATCAGATACCAGGCTTCCATTTTCAATGGTGCCGGAAAAATATATGCTCCGAGATACAGACAGGCGAATCTCCAGGTTTTTTACATGGCTCCAAATTCGAAGGAAGCAAAAGATGCGCTTGATCTTGCTTATGCGGATGTAAAAGAATCGTTTGAATACTATTTAAAAAATTTCAACCAGGGCCGGCCCTTTATCATTGCTTCGCATAGCCAGGGATCCTATCATGCTCAAAGGTTGATAAGTGAGCTCATCGATAATACACCATTGCAGGATAAAATGATCGTGGCGTACATGCCAGGATGGCCTATACGGAATGATCAGTTTGAATCTGTGAAACCGTGTCTGCATCCAGAGGACACAGGGTGTTTTTGTTCATGGCGGACTTTCAGAGAGGGCTATATCCCTGCGGCGCTTCATTATCCGGACCAAAATATTGCTGTGACGAACCCTGTCACCTGGAGCTGCGATCAGCCGGAATGCAATAAAGATGTTCAGATAGGAGGGGTGTTGCGAAATTTCCATAAGTTGATGCCTAACTTAGTGTTCGCTCATGTGCACGAAGATTTGTTGTGGGTGAACAGGCCTGTTTTTCCGGGAAGTTTTTTATTCAACAGGAAAAATTACCACATTGCAGACTACAATTTATTCTATGCAGATGTCAGAAAAAATGCACAGGATCGTGTCCGTGTTTATCTAAGCAGGAATTAAGATGTTGGATATCTACAACCAGAGGTCACGTTGGAAAATATATCTCGGTCTTGCCGGGATCTTCATTCTATTGATTTCTCTTTATTATACGAATTACCTTGCGCAGCGCTTACGTGAAGGAGAAAGAAATAAAGCTTCTCTTCTTTTTTACGCGTACGATGCCATAAACCAGGCAAATGATCCTGCATTGCTGGACGTGGAAGCAGATCTTTCCCTTCCTTTAAACATTATTGAATCAAATAAAGATATTCCGATCATGTGGGTCAGTCATGATGATAAGGTACTGTATGGCCGCAATTTTGGACC
>JBDUDG010000062.1:0-11741 GCA_040003045.1 Saprospiraceae bacterium
TGTCAGGTGCACCAAAAAATAGAGCTATGCAACTCATTGATGATTACGAACCTGAAAGCAGAGGTTTCTATGGTGGAACTGTCGGGATACTAGGGCTTGATGGCACAATTAATCATGCCATTTTCATTCGTTCATTTTTGAGCAGGAATAATGAATTGACTTACCAGGCGGGCTGCGGAATTGTTGCAAAATCGGTTCCGGAAAATGAGTTGCAGGAAGTGAATCACAAATTATCGGCCTTACGAAAAGCCATCGAGTTGGCGCAACAATTATAGAGATGAAGATACTGGTAATAGACAATTATGATTCGTTTGTGTACAATCTCGTCCACATGCTTTACAATTTAGGTGTCGAAGAAATTGATATCGTAAAAAATGATAAAGTCGATCTGAATACCATCAGTGCATATGATAAAATTTTACTTTCACCCGGACCGGGCATTCCGAATGACGCGGGACTGATGAAGAAAGTGATTGAAATATATGCACCTTCAAAGAGCATCATTGGTGTTTGTCTTGGTCATCAGGCGATAGGCGAAGTTTTTGGTGGTAGTCTCATCAATCTTGATGAACCTTTGCATGGCGTGGCCTCGCGAATCACCATATTGCATAATGATTATCTTTTCGAAAACACACCCGTTCAGTTCGATATCGGCCATTATCATTCTTGGGTGGTTAGCCCGGCTGTTCCGGATTCAATAGAAATTATAGCCACAGATGAATATGGAAACATTATGGCGTTGAAACATAAAAATTATGATGTGCGTGGCGTACAATTTCATCCTGAATCCGTACTAACAGAATTTGGGAAAACTATAATAGGAAACTGGATAAACCATTGATGCGATGAAGGAAATCCTTGAAAATTTATTCCAGCATAAGACCCTGACCAGGGAAGAAGCAAAATCGGTTATGATCGATATTGCATCCGGTAAATACAATCATTCTCAGATAGCTGCCTTTCTTACTGCTTTCATCATGCGTAATATAGGGTTGCATGAATTGCGCGGTTTTCGTGACGGACTTTTAAGTCTGTGTCATAAAATAGATCTGTCAGAATATAATCCAATGGATGTCTGCGGCACAGGTGGTGATGGAAAAAATACATTTAATATCTCAACGCTCACTTCATTTGTGCTGGCAGGTGCAGGAGTTAAGGTTGCGAAGCATGGAAATTATGGTGTTTCATCCGTTTCAGGATCATCCAATGTCATGGAACATCTTGGAATTCAATTTCAAACAGAAGAAGCCGTATTAAAAACCCAACTTCAGGAAGCAGGCATATGTTTTTTACATGCCCCCTTATTTCATCCGGCGATGCGTCATGTCGGACCGGTGAGGAAAGAATTAGGAATAAAAACTTTTTTTAATATGCTTGGGCCTCTGGTCAATCCTGCACAACCCAAAATACAGATGGTGGGAGTATTCAGTCTCGAGCTGGCCAGAATGTACCAGTATTTATTTCAGGAAGAGAATTTGCAATACACCATAGTCCATGCTCTGGATGGTTTCGATGAAATCACCCTCACCGCAGATAGCAAACTGATTAATAATGCAGGTGAAAGAATCATCAATGCCCGCTATTTTGGAAGGGACAAGGTGTCTTATGAAGCATTGCACGGAGGGGAAACAGTAGCAGAGGCAGCAGAGATATTTATGAGAATAATCGACGGAAAAGGAAGTGTTGCACAAAATAATGTGATCATAGCTAACTCCACAATAGCTATTCAAACGTATAATCCAAAACTGACTCTTGCTGAGGTTATGGAAAGTGCGAAAGCTTCCCTCCTGGGCTTAAAAGCAAAACAATCATTTCGCACTCTAAAAGAAATGCAATGAACATATTGGAAACGATCAGGGAACACAAGCTCAAAGAAGTGGAGGAACGAAAATCTCTCTATCCTTCCAAATTGCTGGAGAAGAGTATTTTCTTCCAAAGTCCATGTGTTTCCCTGACTGAGTATGTGACTGATCGCAAAAGGAGTGGCATCATCGCTGAATTCAAAAGAAAGTCACCATCGAAAGGGGACTTAAATAAGTATGCCAATGTGGAAGAAGTGACGTTAGGATATATGCAGGCGGGTGCTTCAGCACTTTCTGTTTTAACCGACGAGTACTTTTTTGGGGCAAGAAAAGATGATCTTCAGATTGCAAGAAAATTCAATTATTGTCCGATTCTAAGAAAAGATTTTATCCTCGATGAATATCAAATCACTGAATCGAAATCTATCGGGGCTGATGCAATTTTGCTAATTGCAAATTTTCTTACCCCGGACCAAATTCAAAGTTTTGCACATAGTGCTCATCAACTGGGTATGCAAGTCCTTTTAGAAATTCACTCGGAAGAAGATCTCAATGGAATTGATCTTACCGATATTCATATACTTGGAATCAACAATCGTGATCTTCGAACATTCGAGGTTGACATTGAAAATAGCATAAGGCTTGCAAAAATATTACCACCCTCTTTACCCAAAATAGCAGAAAGTGGAATTGAGTCTTCTGAAACTATTCGAAGACTCAGGGAAAGCGGTTTTGATGGATTTTTAATTGGTGAATATTTTATGCGCCATAGCCACCCGGCACAAAAATGCAAAGAGCTTATCAAAGAGATGGCCGTATGAAAATTAAAATCTGCGGCATGAAGGGTCCGGAAAATATCCGTGAGGTCGCCGGCTTACAACCTGATTTCATGGGTTTCATACTTTATCAAGAGTCCCCAAGATTTATTCAGAAAAATATTTTGAATAGCAGCCTGACTACAATTCCAAGTACGATTCAAAAGACAGGTGTTTTTGTAAATGAACTTTTAGAAAATGTGCTAAAAACAGGTTCGAATTATTCGCTGGATTTAATTCAATTGCATGGAAATGAGACTGCTCAATACTGTCAATTGGCAAGTATGAACATTCCCGTGATGAAAGCTTTTGCTCTGCATGATCATTTTGATTTTGATGAAATTAGTGCCTTTCAGCCAAGCTGTACATATTTTCTTTTTGATACAAAAACGAACGGATATGGTGGTAGCGGTAAGACATTTGAATGGAAGTTGATTGAAAAGTACAAGCTTGACACACCCTTTTTTCTAAGTGGCGGCATTGGATTGAAAAATATTGAAACAGCCCTGCACATTAGTCATCCGATGTTTTATGGGGTAGATCTAAACAGCAAACTTGAAACCTCACCCGGAATCAAGAATATAGGAGAGTGTAAAAAGATAATTGAATTAATCAGACATTATGAACACATTTAATCCGGACGAAGAAGGATATTATGGAGAATTCGGAGGTGCATTTATTCCTGAAATGCTCTATCCGAATATAAATGAACTACAACGAGAATACAGATCGATCATTCACGCTCCAGATTTTCAGGAGGAATTCAGATCCCTTTTAAAAGATTATGTTGGCCGACCTTCACCACTTTATCTGTCAAAGAATCTATCGCATGAGTTTAATGCAAATATTTACTTAAAGCGGGAAGATTTGAATCACACAGGTTCGCATAAAATCAATAATGCGCTTGGCCAGATCCTTGTTGCTAAACGATTGCATAAAAAACTGATCATCGCTGAAACAGGAGCGGGTCAACATGGAGTTGCTACTGCTACAGCCTGTGCACTGATGGGAATGAAATGTACAGTTTTCATGGGTCAGATTGATATTAAGCGACAGAAGCCGAATGTAGATCGAATGAAATTGCTTGGAGCAAATGTTGTTTCTGTAACCAGTGGAAGTAAAACACTAAAAGATGCAACCAATGAAGCTATTCGGCAATGGATCAAAGATCCCGTGGATACACATTACATCATCGGTTCAGTAGTAGGTCCACATCCTTATCCGGATATGGTGGCCAAATTTCAATCCGTGATCAGTGAAGAAATAAAATGGCAGTTAAAGGAAAAAACCGGTTATGAAAATCCGGATTATGTGATTGCATGTTTGGGTGGAGGGAGTAATGCAATTGGAGCATTCTATCATTTCATTGGAAATCAAAGGACAAAACTAATAGGTGTTGAAGCGGGTGGAGAAGGGGTTCATTCCGGTAAAACAGCCGCAACTATTTCACTTGGGAGAATAGGGATAATTCATGGTAGTAGAACTTATTTAATACAAACTGAAGATGGGCAAATCATCGAACCTCATTCTATTTCTGCCGGATTGGACTATCCCGGAATAGGGCCGGTACATTCTTATCTGAGTGATGCAGAGATGGAAAAAGTAGTAAGTGTGACTGACCAGGAAGCTGTGGATGCTGCTATTCATCTGTCTCGAATAGATGGAATCATACCTGCATTGGAATCGGCCCATGCACTGGCTTACCTGGCAAAAATGAATTTTAAAAAAGATGATGTCGTAGTCGTCAATCTATCCGGAAGAGGGGATAAAGATATGATGACGTATCAAAAATACTTTGACCATGAGGAATAGGATACATAAGCTATTCGAAGAAAAGAAGGAAAATATTCTTTCCATTTATTTTACGGCCGGATATCCCAGCCTAAACGATACTATATCCATTATAAAAGCTCTATATGAAGCAGGGGTGGACCTGGTAGAAATCGGATTCCCATTTTCAGATCCGCTGGCTGACGGTCCTGTGATCCAGGAAAGTAGTTTGCGTGCTATTGAAAATGGAATGAATTTAAAATTGCTGTTTGAACAATTAAAGGAATTGCGTACGGTGATACAAATGCCGGTAATACTTATGGGTTATCTGAATCCGGTGATGCAATATGGAGAAATCACATTCATTAAAAAATGCAATGAAATCGGCATAGATGGAGTCATCATCCCTGATATGCCCTTACGTTATTACCAATCCCAATTAAAGAAATATTTCGAAGAAAATAATCTCTCCAATATTTTATTGATCTCACCTCAAACTTCAGAAGAGCGCATCAGACAAATTGATGAAAGTTCGGACGCCTTTATTTATATGGTATCCTCTAATAATATCACCGGATCGAATAGGAAATTGGATTTGCAAACTGAATATTTTAAAAGAATCCATCACATGCATCTGAAGCATCCAACACTGACAGGGTTTGGTATTCATGATCAGGAAAGCTTTAAGAAAGCAGGACAGTTTAGCAGCGGAGCCATCATAGGAAGTGCCTTTATCAAACACTTATCATCAAATGGAATGTCAAAAGAATCTATTCTTCAATTTGTAAAACAGATCCGACCATGATCATTCAACTGGATAAAAAAATAACGCAACTACAGCGCGAAGAAATTGATTTGATGTTGTTGAGAAATAATCTGAAATGGATGGATATTACGACCCAGTCCAATCATTACCTGGTTGTGATCCTTGATAAAGAGATAGACATCCGCCTTGTTGGAAAAAAACCCGGCATCACTGATGTGCACCGTGTCACTGATGGATACAAACTAGTTTCAAGGAAGTGGAAAGTAAACCCAACTCAAATTGATCTTGGAGACGGTGTTATCATTTCGGAAAATAATTTTACGCTCATGGCGGGCCCTTGTTCTATTGAAAGCGAACAACAAATAGAAATCATTGTAAACGAGCTTGTCAAAAACAATGTAAAAATCATGCGCGGTGGTGTGTTCAAGCCACGGAGTTCTCCATATGCATTCAGAGGATTGGGAATTGAAGGATTAAAATTATTTCACAAAATCTGCAGATCGAATGGCATAAAAATCATTACCGAAGTAATGCAGGTCTCACAGATTGATGAAATGGCTGATTATGTGGATATATTTCAGGTTGGTGCGAGAAACACACAAAATTTTAACCTGTTAGATGCCTTGGGAGGAATTGATAAACCTGTCCTGATCAAACGAGGTATTTCGGGTAGTATTGATGAGTTATTGCAATCTGCTGAATATATTTTTTCTGCAGGTAATGAAAAAATCATGCTTTGTGAGCGTGGTATCAGAACGTATGAAACAGCATCCAGGAATACATTTGATATAAATGCAATTCCAATTTTAAAAGAAAAAAGTCATCTGCCGGTTATTGCTGATCCTTCCCACGGGATTGGGATCAGGAGACATATTGAAAAAATAGCGCTTGCCGCCATGGTTGCCGGAGCCGATGGAGCTATTATAGAGATACATCATGAACCTGAAAAGGCATTATCGGATGGGCAGCAGACTTTGAATTTTGAAGAATTTGAAAGCTTGGTGAACAAAGTAATTATATATTCAGAGATTGTATTCCAGGGTTCACATTGAAAGAATATTTTTCACTTAATTGCCTTCTCCATTACCGGTTGCTGAGCTGTTATTGGGGAGCTGTAAAGCCGAAGTTTAAGGAACAGTTGGTTAAAGCATAGCTGATGGATGAGCGATGGCAAGTCGAAGCCTAACCTTTTTAATAACTTTGCGCGTATTAAACTGTTTTATTTAAATGGCATTAGCGAAGAACAACTGGAATTTAGGAGAGAGAAATAAGAATATCGGTGGACCCGAACAGGAAAGGGCAGTGCTGATAGGACTGATACAGCCTCCTGCAACTGAAGAAAAGATCACTGAGTATCTTGACGAATTGGATTTCCTGGCAGAGACTGCAGGTGCAGAAACTGTCAAACGATTTGTTCAAAAATTGCCTCATCCTGATTCCAAGACATTCATTGGAAGTGGTAAGGTCAAGGAGATTGGTGAATATATCGAAACGCACAATATCGATCTTGCGATTTTTGATGATGATCTGACCGGTAGGCAAACGAATATTCTTGAAGAAGAATGGAAAGTGAAGATTGTGGACAGGACAAGCCTGATCCTGGATATTTTCGCGGCACGTGCACAGACTGCACAGGCAAGGACACAGGTTGAATTAGCACAATTGCAATATCTTCTTCCACGGTTGAGAGGTCTCTGGGAACACCTTGAAAGGCAGCGAGGAGGTATCGGTATGAGAGGACCCGGTGAGCAGGAAATTGAAACTGACCGTCGAATCATTCGTGATAAAATATCCCTGCTGAAGAAAAAGCTGGAAAAAATAGATCAGCAAAATATTACGCAGCGTAAAAACAGGGGAGAACTTATTCGAGTCTCCCTGATAGGTTATACCAATGTTGGAAAATCCACATTGATGAATATCCTCAGTAAGAGTGATGTGTTTGCGGAGAATAAATTATTTGCTACACTTGATACTACAGTTCGAAAAGTGGTGCTGGGAACCATGCCATTTCTACTGAGTGATACTGTTGGGTTTATCCGGAAATTACCTCACCATCTTGTAGAGAGTTTTAAATCCACACTTGATGAAGTGCGTGAAGCAGATATTCTATTGCATGTAGTCGATATATCGCATCCACAGTATGAAGATCACATCAATGCTGTGAATCAGACATTGCTGGAAATAAAGATCGAGCAAAAACCCACGATCATGGTGCTGAACAAAATTGATCTATATCGTGAAAAAAATTATGACGCATTTCTTGAGGAGGACATCAAAATACAGATCGAAGAAGAGATTCAGGATAGGTTACGCAATGAGTATACCGTTGACACTATTATAGTTTCAGCCGCCACAGGTGAAAACATTAGTCAGTTGCGAGAAATGATGAAAACTAAAATAAGTGACGCATACGCCGTGCGGTATCCATATAAAACAAAAGAGTGGTAATAAATAATTATGACTGAAGTATACGCTGCTGACCAGGTAATTTTAGAAAAATATGCTGATCTGTTAATGCATTATTGCCTGCAGGTAAAAGAAGGACAGCGCTTATTTATTTCTTCCTCCTTCCTTGCAGAACCTCTCCTTCTGGCTATTCACCGCCAAGCAACCCGGGATGGTGTAGCGGTGGAGTATGATCTCGCATTTCAAAATAAGAATTCAGCATTCTGGGAGGCCGCAAATAACTCAGTGCTTGACATGGGACCTGCGATGTATCAGTATGCCATGGAAAATTTTGATGCATTTCTCGCCATTCGTGCACCATATAATTTGCATGAGGATGTCCTGGCAACTGCTGATCAAAAAAAGAGAAAAGCTGCTGCAGGTGCAAAAGCAAATGAAGCCTATTTTAAACGGACAGCGGATGGGAGCCTGGTGAGAAGCCTTTGTCAATATCCTACACAGGCTTCAGCAGAACTGGCTGGAATGTCCATGGATGAATATGTAACGTTTGTATTCAATGCCTGCAGGCTGGATAAAGAGGATCCTGTAAATGAATGGCTAAATGTGAGAAAATCACAACAAGGGGTTGTTGATTTTTTAAATACCTGTGATCAGATTAATTACAAAAATGAAAAAACGGATATTAGATTTTCTGTAAAAAACAGGATATGGATCAATAGCGACGGCCGCGCGAATATGCCGTCAGGTGAAGTGTTTACCGGACCGGTTGAGGATAGTGTGGAAGGTATTGTTCATTTTGATTATCCATCGGTTTTTGGTGGTCATGATGTCCAGGGCATTACGCTAACTGTTGATAAAGGACAGATCGTGAAGTGGGAAGCTGAAGTTGGACATGATGTGCTTGACCAGGTGTTTGCTATTGAAGGATCCAGGTATTTTGGAGAAGTGGCGATTGGAACTAATTACAAAATCCAACGACCTACACGAAATATTTTATTTGATGAAAAAATAGGAGGTAGCATTCATATGGCTGTCGGTCAGTCCTATATTCAGACAGGTGGAAAAAATAAATCGACCGTTCACTGGGATATGATCTCCGATATGAAAAACGGCGGTGAAATAATCGCAGATGGAGAAGTGATTTATCGCAATGGATATTTTTTGAATTATGAGATTTAAAATTGGTTAAAAATGTAGAGACGCGATTAATCGAGTCTCTACATTTTTAACCGGGAGGAATACCATTTATTACTATCTTTAATCCCTCACCCCGACTGAACAAAATACATGGACCTCAAACTCTTATTCCATGAGAAAGTCGATTTTACTCTTTATCCTTTTTTCATTTCGATTGTTGCAGGCGCAACCTGGAGCGGTGACTGAGCATCTCAAGGTGGATCAGTTTGGATACTTGCCCGATATGCAAAAAATATGTGTCGTCAATAATCCTCAGGCAGGATTTGATTACAACGCCGGCGATTTTTACACACCCGGAGCGACACTGCAACTCAGGGATGCCACTACGAATGCTATCGTGTTTTCCGGACCTGCTACGAGTTGGCATAGTGGAGCTACATACGCTCAAAGTGGTGATAAGGCCTGGTGGTTTGATTTCTCTTCCGTGACGACTACAGGAACATATTATGTTTATGATCCAACTAACGCAAAGCATTCATTTTATTTTGATATCCGGGTTGATGTGTACAGTGATGTTATGAAACATGCGATGCGTATGTTTTACTACCAGCGATCAGGTTTTGCAAAGACAATTCCTTTCGCAGGTGACTGGCATGATGGTGCAAGTCACCTGGGTACTCAGCAGGACTTAGATTGCCGGTTAGTCACGAATCCGCTTCCTTCTAATTCGAAAAATCTAAAAGGCGGATGGTTTGATGCAGGTGATTATAATAAGTACGTCAACTTTGCTTACGAACCGATTCATGATCTGATGTTAGCATACATAGAGCGACCCGGTGTGTGGGCTGATAATTATAATATTCCTGAATCGGGCAATGGAATTCCTGATATTCTTGATGAGGTAAAATGGGAGCTTGACTGGTTGCGTCGAATGCAGGAATCGAATGGTTCAGTTCTCATGAAAGTTTCAGTTACTGATTTTTCTGCTGCAAGTCCACCGAGTGCAGATACCGGATTCAGAAGATACGGTCCAGCGCAGGCATCGTCTACGCGGACTGCTGCGAGCATGTATGCCATCGGGGCAATCGCATTTCAAACTTCTGGAATAACATCATTACAACCATATGCCGACACCCTAAAAACTGCAGCGATTAATGCCTGGAATTGGTTGGTCGCTAATCCGGGATTTTCCAACTACAACAATTCAGGATTCGTAAGTGCGAATCCTGAAATTAGCACCTATGCTCAATCATCTGCGCAATTTGGTGCCGCAGTATTATTGTATGCGCTTACTGGTCAGGCCACATATAAATCTTATGTAGAGAGTAATTATACACAAATGCAACCTATTCAATGGACATTTTGGTATCCATGGGAAAGTATTCTACAGGATTTATTATTGTATTACACAAAGCTTCCAGGCATCACTCCTGCTGTTAAGACAGCGATCCAGAATTCATTTATTAATGCGATGACAAACAATAGTCATTTATTGCCGGCGTATACAAACACGTCTTGTGCATACAGGGCTTTCATGAATGATGGAGATAATACATGGGGTAGCAATCGGCCCCGTGGACATACCGGTTCTATCTTTTACAATTATGTCCAGTATCATCTTAGTGCGGATACGGTGCCTTACAGGAATGCTGCAGGTGGATATATTAATTTTCTTCATGGTGAAAATCCGATCAGCAGAGTAATGCTGACGAATATGAATGATTATGGCGCTGAGAAATCCGCGAATGAAATGTATCATTCGTGGTTTGCTGACGGCACTAATTTTGACAATGCACTGACTTCGTTATATGGACCTGCACCGGGATATCAGCCCGGTGGTTTTAATCCATCTTATCAACCAGATCCTTCATACTCCGGACCTCCTATTGTTCCTCCGCAAAGCCAGCCATCGCTGAAATCTTATAAAGACTGGAACACAAGTTGGCCTGAAAATTCGTGGGAGATCACGGAGACTTCTATTTCTAACCAGGGTTCATACATTAAGTTGCTTTCCAAATTTATCCCTGCAGTAAATTCATGCAATCACATTGTTACAAGTGGTGCTGATCAGGGATCAGGTACTTTGCGAAATGCATTGAGTTGTGTGAATGTCGGAGACACTATTCGTTTGCAACTTGCGGTTAATGACAGTATTAAGCTTACTTCAGGTACATTGACTTTGGGCAAGAATATCACGATTCTGAATTTGCAATCAGGCAAGGCAAAAATTTATTGTGGATATAGTGGTGTCGGGGTATTGGTTTCGCCTGGTGTTACGGTCAATTTGTTTGATCTGTCTTTCAGAGGGATCGGGACAAACATGGTAAGGAATGATGGAGTTTTGAATCTTCACAATGTGCTCATCCATAAGTCGGGGCTCAGTGCACAAGCGTTGACAAATTTTCAGTATTCGACGGTGTTTGGTACGTTGGATATTCGGAATTGAAATTTCAAAAAATATCTATCGGAATTAGCCCAAGAAACCTATTATGGCAGGGTAAAAAATGGATATTTCAGCTTTCGAATTTCGACGAAATGAGAAATAATACATTATTATAATTTGTAATATATAATTACTTCCGAATTTCGACGAAATGAAAATTGACTTTTCACAGTAAAATAAAGCGAAAACCCTCAGCTATTTCCCAATACCACCATCTTCACTACACTCACTTTCCCATACTTCCACTTCACACGACACAAATACAACCCAGGCTTCAAGTCCGGCTCTATCACCTCGCCCGATAAATATCCCCTTATTATCAATACTATATTTCCATAAAGATCTATGATAGCTATATCAACAGCCCCTGCATCCTTATCATTATACCAGACTGAAATACTTTTCCCTGAGGGATTAGAAAACAAAGTTATTTCCATTTTATCCGGATCGATATTCACGGTTCAGGTAAGAGGAAGACCATCCGCCACCATCAGATCATCTATCCACCAGGTCTGATCAACAGGCGAGTCAACACCAATATAGGGACCATAAAACAACTGATTGAATTTAAGTCGGACAGAGAAACATTTATTATTGCAATT